>JARRNE010000610.1:0-2524 GCA_037385305.1 Chromatiaceae bacterium
CAGAACGAGGACCGGCCTCAGCTTTGCCCCTTCGATGTCCGAGAACGGGAATCGAAGCAGAAGCAGGTCAACCGTGTTGGGCGATGCGGGCGTCTTCCAGCTCTTTCGCCTTCTGGAGGACCTTGTGGAACCCGCTCAGGTCTTTCACCGCGTGGCCGCCTACCATCTCCATGGGGCTCATCCGGGCGGTCTTCATCATGCCCGTGCCGACGCTATTCATCTTGAGGGCCGTCTTCACGCTTTTTCGGAAGCCGTTCATGAAGTACATCGCCTGCTTGATGCTGGTCGTGCAGCAGAACTCGGAGCAATAAGGCAGGTGGCCGGGCTTGGCGGAGTGCTGGCCGGCACATTGCGCGAAGGCGACGGACTTGACCTCCTTGCCGTCCGAGGGGCGCTTGATGGGCCCGCCGTTGGCGTCCTTCGCCAGCTTCTCGAGCTCGAGATGGGTCACCACGTCCGGGGTCTTGCCGTAGCCGAGCTCCGGCAGCTTGTTGGCATCGTAGGGGACGAAGCCGTTGGCTTGGATGATAGCGCCGAAGTTCTCGGTGACCGTGCTGCCGGACTCGGTGGCGATGTCCGCCGGGAAGCGGCCGGGGGCGCCGGAGGTGCGGGTGACGGCGCTGTTCAGGTGGACCGTGATGCGCGGATCGGCCTCGACCTCCGCCGCCATGGCCTCGATGCCCCGAGCTTCGGGCCCGGACAGGTCGACGTCGTTCCGTCGAAATTGTCCTCCCGTGGAGTAGCGCTTTCGTTTGTGAAATACTCGAAGTTACACAATGCAATGCCGAGCGTCCGGGATTTGGCTACGAGCTAGGAGTCGCAATGAACGCCTACAAGACGTATGTCGAAGTTGATGCGTCCGGCCGAGTCGTTCTGGAGCACGTTCCGTTTCGGGCGGGGGCTCTAGTCGAGGTATTGGTCGTCGATCAGAGCCCCGAGGCTGGAGATGTGGAAAGCTGGCGGGCACTCTTCAAGCACGTTCAGAGCCTGCCCCAGTCCAAGACGATAACCGACGAGGATGTCGCCACGGAGATCGACCACTATCGGAGCGGCCGGTGAGGGTCGTGATCGACACCAGTGTGCTGGTGTCTGCCGCGATTCGAGATCGGTTGCCGGAGCGGGTAGTATTGTGGTGCGTAGCTCAACCCGGACTCGATTGGCTCGTCACCGCCGAGATCCTCAAGGAATATATCGAGGTCGTTAATCGGCCCAAGTTCGGACTCGAATCCGCAACCGTCGCTTCGTGGGTAGAGCTGCTCGGCCGGCGCACGAGACTGATCACGCCGCGGGTCGAGATCGCGTTTCCAAGAGATCGCAAAGACGCGAAGTTTCTCATCTGCGCGGTGTCCGGTGCCGCAGACGTTCTCATCACTGGAGATGGGGATTTCAGTGAGGCCCAAGCACTGATTTCGACTTCGATTATGAACGGGCGGCAATTCGCACAACGGTTCGCGCTCGATATCATCCGTGAGTGAACCCCTATAAGCGTTCTGACCAAGTCCAAAACCGGAATGCCCGAAATTTGCCGGCTCACCCAGCCAGCGGGCATATCCCGCCCCCGCAACAAAAAGCCCGCTTGCGCGGGCTTCTTCGTCTTCCGACGATCGGCGGCGGCAAGGCTACTTCCCCGCCAGCGCCTCCAGCTGCTTGGCCGGGATGACCTGGCCGTTCAGAGCGGCGTCCTTGGCGGAGCGGCCATAGGCGACCGCCATGAGGGTCGAGTAGTAGACCACCGGCATCTTGAACTTGGTGCCGTAGGTGTCGTTGATCTGGTCCTGGTAGACCTCGACGTTCATCTGGCAGACGGGGCACGGGGTCACGATCATGTCGGCGCCGTGGTCGTAGGCCGCCTCGATGATGCCCTTGATCAGCTCCTGAGACTTCTCGGGCTCCGAGAAGGCAAGGCCGCCGCCGCAGCATTGCACCTTCGCCTCGTAGTCCGGGATCGAGTCGCCGCCGAGAGTCTCCACCAGCTTGTCGAGATACTTGGGGTTCTCGAAGGACTCCCCGGCGATGCCGAAGGGGCGGTTGGTCTGGCAGCCGACATAGCCCGCGATCTTGATGCCCTCCAGGGGCTTCTTGACCTTGGCGCCGATCGCATCAAAGCCGATGTCCTCGATCAGGACCTCAGCCATGTGCTTGATGGGGGTCTCGTTCTTGAGCTTGGGTCCGGCCTCGGCCAGCGCCTGGTTGGCCTCGGCGAGCAGACCCTCGTCCTCATGCAGGCGCTCGGCGGCCTCGCGGGTGGAGAGCCAGCAGGCGGCGCAGGTGGCCACGATGTCCTGACCCGGGTTGTGCTCCTCGGAGAGCGCAATGTTGCGCGCGGAGAGGGTGAGACGCGGGAGCTCGCCACCGCCGGAGTAGCCGATGGAGGCGGCGCAGCAGTTCCAGTCCGGGATCTCGTTGAGGGTGACGTCCAGCTCCTCGCACATGGTCTGCACCGAGACCAGGTAATTGGAGGAGGAGGAGGCGCCCTTCTGGGAGGAGCAGCCCGGGTAGAAGGAGTATTCTCGTTTCGCCATTG
>JARRNE010000611.1:0-2521 GCA_037385305.1 Chromatiaceae bacterium
CCCACACAAACCAGGAACCCGACCCCAACCGCCAATCCAAGGAAACCGACCCTCACATCTCCTCTCCCGCACTGTCACCACGACAAAACGCTACACATTCCAAGCACTGTCAAGTCACCCTCTTAACTGCCGCAATCCGAGCACGCGACCGTCTGCGCACAATCCAGGAATCACCACGCACTCTCTTGCCTATTCATTAGGAGACGATCAAGGCGCAGGACTCAAAGGAGCGAACGGGAAAACTGCCGCGCCCGGGTGCCGGAGTCTTTGCGGATGGGTGCTTCGGATATGATGTATGCCCAAAGGCGCGATCGCCTGCGACTCGACCGGCTGCGCTAGATGCCCCTCCTCGCGGACAGACATCGCAGACCGGCACCGACGACATCGCCTGTCACAAGGGAGTGCTGCTCCGGTTCAAGTACCAGGCAGGACGAATGTCACCGCCCGGTGTCGGCTTGAATTCTCCGTGCGCCCTGTCTATACGTTGAAGAAAACCGAAAACAAAGCGTGGCGGCGACTGAACACCGTTGGACGGGAGGGATGGGTATGTACACGGGATTTCCGGTCCCGGGCGGTGCCGGCGCAGGCCACTCGCGGTGTGGCGGTCGCTCATCGCTCATTCCCGCCGGCGTCGCGCCGATGACGCCGGTACTTTGCCATTGGCTCACGCCCGCGGTCCTGTTCATGGTCCTGATTGGTGGCCCGGCACGGGCAGATTATCAACCTTTGCCCTTGACCGAGCTGTTCGCGACGTCGGACCTGGTCGCGCTGGGCAACATCGCGGCGGTGGATGAAACCACCTTTGTCGTCGAGGACTACCAAGTGCTGGCCGGGGCACCGCCGGAGGCCCCCCTGGTGGTCAAGCGGTTTCGTGACTGGAGCGGCAATGCCCGCTGGAGTCCGTACCGGGCCGGTCAGCGGGTGCTGCTGTTTCTCACCGCAGCCGAGTCGACCCCCTCGGGCAAGCCCATCTGGAAGATTCGCGGCCTTGGGGATGAAGGTGAGATGCCGGTCGAGGATGGCTACGTCTACCCCCAGGGCATCTACCTCGACGGTTTCGTGCAGCAGCAGTACGAGGTTCAGCACGGGCGGCTGCAGGGCTACCGTTTTGTCCTCGAGGACTTTCTGTCCGCCCTGCACGGCTACAACCGTTGCTATCGGGCCGACGTGCAGGAGGGCAAGCGGCGCCAGGTGACCATCCACCAGATTTGCGACGCCCAGGCATTGCAGCGCTACCGCGACGCGTCGCCCCTGAACCGCTACCTGGTGAGGCTTTCCGAATAGCGAGCAGCGACGAGAAGAACAACGTCCCCGCGCGGGGTCAAGCAGCGAGGGCCCGGCGCACGAACGAGGGGCGCAGCCGTGCTCAAGCGGTCCACAAACCCGATGTGGCAACTCAGCTTGTTGATGGAGGGCGTAGCAACATGACCAGACAATGCTGCTCGCCGGGCGACTCACGCATCCCCGGCCGACACTTCCCACACCAGAATCCCCGGCAAACACTAGGCGCCGGATACGGCGCGTCGCCGCACCCTGCCGCCCAGCCCCGCATCGCGCCGCAGGCCGGAGCGTCCGGCCCGCCTCCGGTGCGTCGCGCGATGGCCTGGGTGGCGGGCCTGCTGGTTCCGCTGCTCGCCGTTTCGACGGCGGCGAACTCGGCGGCGGTGAATTGCCAGGCCAACCGGTCGGGCGCCGCGAACATCCTGTATCTCTATTATCCGACCGCTTCGGACAGCAACTTCCCCGACAACGTCGGCAATGCCGGCGTGACGACCTCGCCGCTCGCCGCCTTCAACGTGTCCGATCTCGACGCCGGCATCGGCACCACCTCGAACCTGCGCAACGCGATCACCGAGCGGGTCAAGGTGGATTACTGCGAGTTCGACGTGCGCGTGGTGCAGACCACCAGTGCCAACGGCACGACCAATCCGAATCCATCCGACCCGCGCTGGCAGGTCGTCGGCAGCGGCTCGGACGCCAACGACGGGCTGTTCGGCATCGCCGCCAACGTCGACATCGGCGACAACGTGCTGACCGACTTCGCCCGGGTCTTTGCCGACAGCTTCGGCAACGAGTTCGGCGGATCCGGCGGCGCGCTCGGGGGCTCCAACTCCACCTTCTCGCGCTGGGCCAACGCCATCGCCGGCACGGTATCCCACGAGGCCGGGCACAACTACGGCCTGCAGCACAGCGACTCGGCGTCCCGCCCGACGGAGGACGCACAGAACAACCACCTGCTGGGCACCGGAAGTACCGGCCTGACCGGCGAGGACCGGGTCAAGGATCGCCACTTCAGCGACACCAGCTTCGAGATCCTGGCGGCCAACATCGGCCTGTATCAGCAAACCGTGAGCAACTGGGATTTCATCAATCCCAACAACAGCACCGCCGACGGCCTCCAGATCACGATCCTGGTTCTGCCCTCGGCCGGCACGCCGAGCAAGACCTCGATGTACACCGGCGGCCTCAGCCACTGGGGCAACGTGTCGATCAGCGCCGACGGGTCGGAGATCTTCAAGGG
>JARRNE010000612.1:0-2521 GCA_037385305.1 Chromatiaceae bacterium
GGCTCGGCCGCGTACCGGAAGGCCTGGATGAAGAGGGTCATCAGGATCGACAGCTTGTAGCAGGCGCTGTAGATGCCGAGCTGCTCCATGTTGGTGTGAAAGTCGTATGGCAACAGGTACTTGAGGGCCGGTCGGTCGAGCATGTCGTTGATGATGCCGCCGAATCCGATGATCACCATGGGCAGGGAGTAGCGGATCAGGCGCCCGAACAGGACGCGGTCGAAGCCGGCAGTCACCCCCCGGAACAGGGGCGTCAGAAGCACGATCTTGAACGCGCTCGCGGCAAGGTTGGCGATGAAGACATAGCCGATCCCGATCGCGGGCACCCACAGATGCCCGAAGAACGACTCGGGGGCTGCGTGGTAGGCCCGCCGGCACCAGACGATGAAGAACAGGTTCAGGGCTACATTGACCCCGATCTCCAGAAGCTTCACCAGGGCAAAGCGCCCGGCCCGGTCCTCCGCCCGCAGCCGCGCGAACGCCAAGGCGCCGATCGAGTCGAGCGAGACGATGCAGGCGGCCCACCAGATGTACTCCGGGTGCTGCGCGTGCTGCAGCAGGTCCGCGATCGGCTGGCGGAATAGAAATGCGGCGGCAAAGAAGATGGAGTTGGAGAGGAGCAGGAAGCGAAGCGCTGTCGCGAAGACCACCTCGGGCGGACTGTCCCCATCGCCCCGGAAGCGGAAGTAGCCCGTCTCCAGCCCGAACACGAGCAGCACCGCGAGAAAGCCCATGTAGGCATAGAACTCGGCGATGATCCCGTACTCTGCCGGCGCAAAGGTGTAGGTGAGCAGCGGGACCAGGAGGTAGTTTAAGAGCCGCCCGAGCACACTGCTGATGCCGTATACGGCAGTCTGGGAGGCAAGTCGTCTTAAGGGGTTCACAGTCGGCCTGTCCCGTGCAGCCGGTTCATCGCCTTCTGGAAATGGCCTGTGACGAGGTCCGGCAGCGACAGCTGTGCGTCGCCGAGGGCATCCAGGAGACGCTCCTCGTCTTCCCGGGATGCCCGGCTCAGCACGTAGCCGACCACCGCCTGCCGGTCGCCGGGATGATCGATACCGATGCGCAGCCGCCAGAAGTCTCTGGTGCCGAGCAGGCTGATGATGTCCCGCAGGCCGTTGTGTCCGGCGTGACCGCCGCCCTCCTTGATGCGCACGGTACCCACGGGGAGGTCAAGCTCGTCGTGGGCCACCAGCATTTCTCCAGGCGCGATGTCGAAGTACCGCAGGACCGCAGCGACGGACCGGCCGCTATGGTTCATAAAGGCGGTAGGCTTGAGTAATCGCAGGTCACCGCCGCCGACCGAGGCGCGGCAGAGCATACCGTGGAGCTTGCTCTGGGAGCGGAGCTGGCAGCCGGTACGCGCGGCCAGGGCGTCCACGAACCAAAAGCCGACATTGTGGCGCGTCAGCGCGTACTCGGGGCCGGGGTTTCCCAGGCCGACAATGAGACGTATCCCCTGGGGGGCCATGGAGCTAGAGACGCCCCCGGCTTCCGGCCCCCAGCCGCCAGCGCAATTGGGCAAACGACTCGAGCTCCGAACAGGGCATCGCCTCGATCGGGTGGCCTTCGGCCCTAGGACCTTGCAGGTGCACGAGGGCTTGCGGCCCAAGATCGGGCGCTAGCGTTAGCTATGCCGCTTCGTTTGACTCCCAACCCCCCTCCTAAACCTCCCCTCTTCCAGGGAGGGACTGCAGGAGAAAGTGGGCGCGATATGTAGCAGTTGTTTGGCACCGCCACTAAGGCACGTCCGTGCAAGCATCGCCCCTCGCGAGTCCACGACCCGGCGCGGAACATAGCCCGCTCAGGACGAAGCGGGAGTCTCCCCCCCTGCACCGGCCTCCTCGCCGCCCTCCTCCGGAGCGGCCACATGACCGCCGTGGAGGATGACGACCGGCAGATCCGGGTCCGGGGCATGGGCCAGCGCCACCCCCGCGGGCATCGGGATCTCGGAAAGATGCACGATGTCGCCGATCTTCATCTCCGCCATGTCGATCGGGATGAACTCCGGCAGGTCTTTCGGCAAGCAGGTGATCTCGATCTCGGTGATGTTGTGGGAGACCGAGCCGCCCATCTTCACCCCGCTCGCCGTACCCTCGTTCAGGAAGTGCAGGGGCACCGTCATCCGGATCGTCTCGTCGGCGCTCACCCGCTGGAAGTCCACATGCTGGACGAAAGGCTTGGACGGGTGGCGCTGCAGATCCTTGAGCACCACCTTCGCTGCCCTATCCCCAACCTTCAGGTCCAGCACGCGGGAGTAAAAGGCCTCTTCCCCCAGGTGACGGACCAGGTCGTTGTGGAGCAGGGTGATCATCTCCGGCTCCTCATGACCGCCGTAGACGATGGCCGGAACCAGCCCCTGGCGGCGCAGGCGGCGGCTCGCACCCTTCCCTGCCTCCGCCCGCGGGCTTGCCTCAATCTCAAAGCTTACGCTCATCGCTATTTCTCCTGTCGGACTCGCGACAAAGGTGCCGCAGACCCGCGACCAGGCCTGCGGCACCAAGAACAGCAGCTAGCTAAT
>JARRNE010000613.1:0-2515 GCA_037385305.1 Chromatiaceae bacterium
CCTAGACAACATGTTTTGACCTGCCCGTCCTCAACGCTCGTGGGTTATGTTGGGGACGGAACGTTCCGTCAACACAGCGCCACATTGAGGGGGCAGGTCATGAAGAAGTTTAACCCAGAGCGGCATTGCATCGAGACGGCGTCGGCCTTGGAGGTGGTTAGCAGCGCGGGGCCTCAGGAGAGCCATGCGGCCTATGTGGGCCTGGACGTGCACAAGGACTCCATCGCCGTAGCGGTGGCAGAGCCTGGGCGGGCGGAGCCCGTGTATCGGGGTGAGATCGCCAATAAGCCCAAGAGCGTGGAGAAACTGGTGGCCAAGCTCAGCGAGGCCTATGACGGCGGACTACTGCAGTTCTGCTACGAGGCCGGTCCGTGCGGCTACGTGCTCTACCGCCAGCTTCTCGCTTGCGGCCATGACTGCCAGGTGGTCGCCCCTTCGCGCATCCCCAGAGCGCCCGGGGAGCGCATCAAGACTGACCGGCGCGATGCCCTGAAGCTGGCGCGGCTGCTGCGCGCGGGCGACCTCACGGCGGTGTGGGTGCCCGATCGGGAGCAGGAGATGATGCGCGACCTCAGCCGTGCGCGCGACGACATGAAGGGCCAGGAGCGCAAGGCACGCCAGCAGCTCAACGCCTTCGTGCTGCGCCATGGCCATCATTGGCCGCGCGGCAAGAGCCGCTGGACCCCGACGCACTACAACTGGCTCGAATCCTTGCGCTTCGAGCAGCCCTGGCAGCAAGTGGTCCTGCAGGAATATATCGATGCGACGAAGGCGGCCAGCGCCCGCGTGGCACAGCTGAGCGATCACCTGATGCAGGCCCTGCCGGAGTGGTCGCTGGCGCCGGTGGTGGACTCGCTGATCGCCCTACGCGGGATCGACAAACTCGCCGCGATTGTCCTGCTCGCCGAGCTCGGTGACATCAGTCGCTTCAACTCGCCGCGCGAGCTGATGGCCTTCCTCGGCCTGGTACCGAGCGAGCACACCTCCGGGGCGCGCCGTCGCCAAGGGGGCATCACACTCACCGGCAACGGCCATGCCCGGCGCATGTTGGTCGAGTCGGCCTGGAGCTACCGCTTCCCGGCCCGCCAGACCATGCATCTCAAGCGCAAGGCAGCCCATGCCTCGGAGCCGGCGAAGGCCATTGCCTGGGCTGCCCAGAAGCGCTTGTGCGCCCGCTACCGCACGCTCACGCGGGCGGGAAAGAACACCAAGGTGGTATGCGTGGCCATTGCCCGGGAGCTGGCCGGCTTCATCTGGGACATCGTGCGCCATGAGATGCCGCGCCTGGGGCTGCAGGAGGGCTGAGTTGGAAGCTCAACAACGCCTATCGCATCCGTGGTGATCGGGCAGTAGGAAGGAGAAGCAGACACATTGACTCAGGGCATACAGGGCCGGTGTGGAGAATCCTTGTGCGGGCTACACCGGCGGCGTTCTGGAGAATCCCCTACGGGCATCCCGAGCGCCGATCCCTGCTCCTAGAGAAAGGCCAGCTCCGCGACGCAGTGAAGTCAGGTGGTAACCAATCCACGCATCTCAGCATGATCCACCGTCGCAATCTGCCATGTGTGCTCTGAGCCAATGTGTTTGCCGCAATGCCGGCGCCAGCCTGTGGATATGTGGACGAGTCCGCATCCCTGCGGACCGGCCCGAGCTGAAGACGTGTGGACAACCCATGGACCGCGCCGAGAGGTGAGAGCAAGGAGTCGACCGCGTCGACGGCGCGGCCCACAGGTTGACCACACTCTCGGGCCTCTCGCCCACATACCCACAGGCTCAACAACAGATTGTTTTTACGAAGAATTGAAGAGGAAAGCGACGAAACTCAGTGCCAGTAGTTGACAGGTCAAAACATATCAGCCCGAATTATTCACAAAAATGGGCGATCCTCGTTCAACCCACTGATAAAATGGGTGTTCCGCCAAGAACGCTTCGGAAGAAGCCAAACGAGGTCGCCCGATGTCGGAGTCTACCCCAGAGCAGCTGCGTTTTCCCCCGGTCGCCGGTCTGAGCGTGCGCGCAGACTTCAACGGCGGCACCCTGTCGTCGGATTTTGGCCCGATGCTCCTGCGCGGGGTCGATCAGCGCATCGGCCTGAGCGAACAGTTGGGTGCGGCATTCCGAGACCGACGTCACCCGTCCTACATCGAGCATCCGGTGCGCGACCTGATCGCGCAGCGGGTCTATCAGATTGCCTGCGGCTACGAAGACGGCAATGATGCCAACCGACTGCGCAAGGACGCCCTGTTCAAGCTCGGCCTGGAGCGCAAGCCGCTCGAGGAGGCCATGGATCTGGCCAGTGCGGCGACGCTCTCGCGCCTGGAGAACGCGGCCACGGCGCGCGATCTCTATCGTATGGCCCGCGCCTTCGTCGATCAGTTCATCGCCAGCTACGAAGCGCCCCCCAAGGTGATCGTGCTGGACATGGACCACTCCGAGGACGCCACCCACGGGCAGCAGGAGTTTTCCTTCTACAACCATCACTACGGCACTTACTGCTACCTGCCGTTGTTCCTCT
>JARRNE010000614.1:0-2514 GCA_037385305.1 Chromatiaceae bacterium
GAGCAAGGAGCTGGAAGTTAACCCTCAAGCTTTGTCAGCTTATCAAGGAGGGTTGGGGAGTAGAGAGGACGGATGGCTATCGTGGAAATACGCCTGCACGGCCTGGAGGATGAACTCGAAGGCCGAGCGCCCCTGAAGTGCGCAGGTAGCGATAACGGTCCATAGCCGTTCGTTGGCACGCCGGCCCTTGGCACTGCGAGTGCCTTGTGTGACATGGCGATCGATGACGATGAAACGGATCGCCTGCTCGGCGACGTTGTTGGTCGGATCCATACCGGGCGTGGTGATGAACTGGAAATAGGCTTCGGCGTGCTTGCGAAAACGCTCGGCCATGTTCTGCGCCTCGCGTTTTTGTTCCTTGCCTTTCTCATCGCGCAGGCTGGGCGCCTCCTCGATGCCGATGTGGATAATCTGCGCCTTGGCCTGTTCGAGTGCGGCCAGGAAATCGTCCGGGGCGAGGGTATCGTGCTGATGGATGACCTTGAAGAGCCCCTTGAGCGCCTCGAGTAGCTTTTCGCCGTAAGCGCGGGTAGCCGCGTCGGGCAGAGAAACGAGGAAGCGGATATCGCGAATGAGGTGGGCGATGCAGAACTGCACGGCTACATGGAAGTCCTTCATGAACTTGCGGTAGGCCGAGAAATAGTCACAGCCCAAGGTGCCCTCGAACTCCTTGCCCAAGACCTCGATCAAGACCTGCGAGCCGCGCGACTTGTCGATGCGGAACAGCACATAGAGCTCGGCCTTGAAGACCCAAGTCCAGAACCGATCGCCATTGTCCTTATGGCCGGTCTCATCCACATTCAGGGTGGCCTCCAGCGGTATGCGCTCGAGCAACTCTTCATAGGGGTGTTCCAAGGACTGGCTGACCTTCTGGATGATCTTGACCAGATAGCCCCGCGAGACCGACTCGCCGAGCACGTCGCGGAGAAATTTGCGGATCGTCGAGAACGAGGCATGACAGACGTTCTTCATGTAAGCGACCAGCGCCGTCAGCCGGGCCTTGAACAGTCCTTCCTTGAGTACTTTTTCAGGAAACTCGGCATAATGGATCTGCCCGCACGCTTCACACCAATAGGCATAGGCGCGGTGCTCTTCGCGGGTCACCACGACCTCTTCGATCTCGCTCTGCTGAAGCACGCGCGGGGGCAGATCCTCGACCCATAGGATGTCCTGGGCACCACAGAGCGGACAGTGCATGGATTCATGCTCATGGATGTGGGAGATCGCCGCGGGCGGATAGGGTGCGCGGGTATGCTTCGGATGGCCCGGTTGCCCGCCGATGTGATTGCCCTTCTCGTGCGCCCCCTGGTTTTTCTTGCCGCCTTTTTTTGGCTTGGTGATGTCATCCGAAGAGGGGCGTTTGCTCGAATTGGACGAGCTCTTCGAGAGCTGGGCGATCTTGCGTTGCAGCGCCTCGATCTGCTGCTGCGATGCCTGCACTTGCGCATCGAGCTGGCACAGGGAGCCGACCACGGCATCCTGTCCGGCAAAATAGATCGCCTGTGCTTGCTCAGGTGTCATCGCACAGCCGGCGGCGAAAATCGCGCGTCAGGGGATAGAGGTAGTGGTCTTTTGCCGGGACGCTCAGGCGATGATAGCGATCATTGCGGCTGCGCCCCGTGCTCTGGCCGACCAGCTGCCAGTTGGCGGCCCGATAGCACACACCGCGATAGCGGCTGCGATCGACGAAGCTCTCCAGGCAATAGAGGGAGTGGCCATACTTGGCGATCCAATCGGCTTGGATGCGCCGCGCGATCCGCGCGAGCAGATGACTGGCCAAGTGCGCAACCCGGACCCAGGGCAGGACGAGACATCGCGAGTTGTTCGTCACATAGTGCAGGTTGCGCTCACGCACCGGCGCCGGCCAACCGATCCAGGCATCGCGCGCACTACACGTCCATGCCGCCGCGCCGAAAAGCAGGCAGGCCAGTGGCTGCCCGTCGCAGCTGTAGACGAGGTACTTCATGCTCTCGCCCACCGTGTTTCGCAATCCCAGGTAGTGATAGCTCGATAGCAAGCAACGAAACAGCCGGTCCTGCTCGCTGGCGCTGACTACACAGGTGATCTGCAACGGTGTCAGAGCCTTCAGTGCGCCTTCAATCGGCGCGGTGCGATGGGCTACCCAGACCGGGGAGCGATTGCGGTAGCCGTTGGGGGATTTGCGCTGCCGTGGAGGCAGCCGGATGTGCCCGGCCTTCTCCAACCGCAATAACAGGTTGCGGCATGCCATGTCCTTGAGTTGGCCATTGGCTGCGCGCCAGTCCCACAGCTCGCAGAGCTTGACCGATAGGCGACTACGACCCCAACCGGGATTCTCTACCAGCAGCTGTTTGATCAGGCCGACATCGGGACGAAAGTGCCGGCCCTGTATCGCGACCATGAGTTGTTCCATGGCCGAGACGATACGACAAATTTGAGTTTGAATCCAGCACCAAAAGGGGCAGGAGGAATGCGCGCCCGTGAACGGTTACGCCAGATGTTTGTTGTAACATCTCCGCAGTCCATCCGAAAGCC
>JARRNE010000615.1:0-2513 GCA_037385305.1 Chromatiaceae bacterium
TGGGATGACCCGGAAGCCCGCGTGCGTCCGGAGCAGGGCTTGCTGGGTCTTCGCAAGGAACTGGGCCTGTACGCCAACCTGCGCCCGGTCAAACCGCACCCGGCCCTCTTGGAGGCTTCGCCGCTGCGAGCGGAGCGTCTAAGGGGTGTCGATTTGCTGGTGGTCCGCGAGCTGACTGGCGGGATTTATTTCGGGCAGCCCCGCTCAAGGCGTAGGGTCGATGGGGAGCAGCAGGCCGTTGACACCAGGTCTGACACGGAGAGCGAGGTGCGCCGCGTGGCCCATCTGGCTTTCCAACTTGCTCGGGGGCGCAGGGCTAAAGTCACCTCGGTGGACAAAGCCAACGTGCTGGAGTGCTCCCGCCTGTGGCGCCAAACGGTTACTGCGGTGGCGCAGGAGTACCCCGAGGTAGCTCTGGAGCACCTGCTGGTCGATGCAGCCGCCATGCACTTGCTGACGCGTCCTGCGACTTTCGACGTCATCCTGACCGCCAACCTGTTCGGCGACATCCTGACCGACGAAGCCTCGGTGCTCTCCGGTTCGATGGGCAATCTGGCCTCCGCCTCGCTGGGGGAAGCGCTTAACCGCCATGGGGGGCCGCGCGGCCTGTACGAACCCATTCACGGCTCTGCCCCCGACATCGCCGGAAAAGGCATCGCCAACCCGGTCGGCACAATCCTCTCGGTTGCCTTCTTGCTGCGCTATTCGCTCGCTCTGGAAGAAGAAGCCGTTGCGGTCGAAGCAGCTGTTGATTCGGTCCTGGCCAGCGGCAAGCGCACCGCAGACCTGGCAAAAACGGGTGAACCCACGCTAAGCACGGACGAGATGACTTTTGCAATCACCCACGAGATTCAAGTTAAGACCCCAGGGGTTTCGGAGTAACCAGCTCGTTAGAGAGCTCAATCATGAATGTTGATTGCCCTTGCCAGCAATTTGATACCGGTAAACCCCTGGGGTCTTTCGAAATAATCTTGAGAGCATTCGGAAACTCGTGTGAAGGAACCTCCCGAAGGTTTCATCGAAGACTCAACCGGACAGGACCCACTTAAGGCAACAGATCTACCCATCAAATCCAACCTCTAACCTTCGGGAGGTTTAAGATCGGTAATTTCCGAACATTTTCAATCTTTGGTACTGAAAGGAGCAAAGCATGAAATCTGACTACATCTGGATGGACGGGGAATTGGTCTCTTATGACCGGGCGGTGGTGCACTTTCTGACCCCCACCCTGCATTACGGCACCGGGGTCTTCGAAGGCATCCGCTGTTATGAAACCTCGAAAGGGCCGGCGGTGTTTCGCCTCAAGGCGCACCTCAAGCGCTTCCTGAACTCGGTTAAAATCGCCGGAATGCCCGATCTACCCTATAGCTTCGAGGATCTGGTTGGTGCGGTACACTGCACCATCCGGGCGAATGAGTTTCTGGAATGTTATATCCGGCCGCTGGTTTATATGAAAGGTCCGCTCGGCCTCAACCTGGATGCCTGGGAGCCCGCAGTGGGCATCGCGGTTTGGGAATGGGGTCTCTTCCTGGGTGACGAAGCCAGTGAGAAGGGGGTGCGCGCGACCGTGTCCTCCTTCACCCGCATGAATCCCAACGCGGCCATGTCGAAGGCCAAGGTAACCGGCAACTACGCCAATTCCACCCTGGCCAAGACCCTGGCAGTGCGCTCGGGCTTTGATGAGGCCATCCTCCTGGACCCCGAGGGCTACGTGGCCGAGTGCAGCGGCGAAAACCTGTTCCTGGTGCGCGATGGTGTCATTTACTCACCTCCCCGGGCGACCATTCTGGAGGGCATCACCCGCGATTCCGTCGTTACCTTGGCCGGTGACTTGGGCATCCCCGTGGTCGAGGAGCCGATCTCGCGCGACCAGCTGTACATCGCCGACGAGGTCTTCCTGTGCGGCACCGCCGCCGAGGTGGTTCCGGTGCGAGAGATAGATTTCCGCCGCATCGGCAATGGCAAAAAAGGCCCGGTCACGGACGCGCTTCAGAAAGCGTTCTCGGAAACGGTGCGCGGCCTGGGACCCAGATCCCCGGAGTGGCTCGACTACGTCGACGAGACCGTGCTCGCCGTCTAGATGAAAGACCTGTGCGTCGCTTTTCAAGGCGAGCCCGGGGCTTACAGCGAATTAGCTGCCTTTGAGTATTTCGGCCGGGAGATCCGCACCCGGCCATGCGAGACCTTCGAGGCCGTCTTCTCGGCGGTTGATCATGGGGAAGGTGGCACGACCCACGGCCTGATCCCCATCGAGAACTCTCTCGCCGGGAGCATCCATCGCAACTACGATCTGATGCTGCGCCACGATCTGCACATCGTGGGCGAATATCACTTGCGGGTGAGCCATTGCCTGCTGGCCCTTCCGGGGGTCCGCTTAGAGGACATCACCCGGGTGCATTCGCACCCCCAGGCGCTGGCGCAGTGCGAGGCCAACCTGGAGAACCTGGGCGTGGAGCGTGTGGCTGAGGCCGATACGGCCGGCAGCGCCCGCTTGCTGCGGGAACGCGGCGATC
>JARRNE010000616.1:0-2513 GCA_037385305.1 Chromatiaceae bacterium
TTCAGCGTGCCGCGTGTGGTTGGGCTTGGTGACAGCCAAACCTGCAAATCCGACGTCGTGTTCTGCGAAGCGGAGGTTGTTGCGCTGCCGCCGGGCAGGGGAGAGAGGAGCTCGTCCGTGATCGAGAAGCCGGCAACGATCGACGAGGCGGAACTCGCCCGCCGGGCGTCCGACCTGCTGAAGTCGTTCTTCACCGCGCGACCTGAGCTGCGGCAGACCGCGCTCGATCGCGCCTTCCTCGGCTGCCGGAAGGACCCGCGCGGGCTGATCGATGCCAGTGCGGCGCCGATGGCATTCGCCGTCGAATGCGTCAGCCGGCTCCTCGCCTTCGGCTGCATCGACGGTCACCGCCACAGCCTGGGGCGGCTGTTGGGAGTCATCCGCGACGACTTTCTCGGCCTCAACCCGGACCCCGACTATTTCGAGCTCCCGAGGCTGCTCGACGGGCCCTGCCTGATGCCGAGTCGGGACGAAGAGCGCGCCCACCTCGGGCGGATGCTCGCCGAGATCGAGCGCCAGGCAGCCCTCTATGCGCCCCTGCGTGGGATCGCGCGCATCGCCCCAGGCAAGACCCTCGACCCCCAGCTGGGCGCCTGGGACGATCTTGCCCTGCTTCGGCACGTGCGCCGCAATCGCCAAGCCGAGGAGCGATCGGCGGCGAAGCCCTTCCCCGACATCCTTCAGGCATTCTCCGAGGTCAAACGGGCGGCGCTCCTGGGCCAACCCGGGGCGGGCAAGACCACCACCCTGCGCAAGCTCGCCGCCGACCTGGCCAGGCGCGCCTCGGACAACCCGGTTCTCCCGCTGCCGTTGCTCGTGAGACTCGGCGATTGGACAGGTGCCGAGGCCTTCGAGACCTTCCTGGCGCACCGGCTTCCGGAGGTGGGCGCCGCCCTGCTTCCACTGAGCCGCGCGGGGCGTCTGATCCTGCTGCTCGACGGACTCAACGAGCTGCCGACGGCGAAGCGGGCGGAGAAGGTCGTCGATATCCGCGCACTGCTCGCCACCCTGGCAAGGGACACGCCCGTCTTCGTCTCCTGTCGCAGCGACGACTATCGGGGCGAGCTGGACCTCGGCCTCGACACGCTGACCCTCGAGCCTCTCTCGCCTGAGCGGGTGCGCGATGTCCTCAGGGAATGGCTGTGCCGCACCGACCCGCACCAGGGCCAGGCGCGCGCCGAGCGCCTGTTCTGGCACCTCGCCGGCGACGAGGCCCTGGCCGGCGTGCTGCAGACCTGGCGCGCGGCCGGGGCGGACGAGGCGCTGTTCTGGACCGCCGAGGACATCCCGCGCGAGCGCCCGAACGTCTGGGGCAAGACGTCGGGTCCAGAGGATGCACTTTGGCAACGCCACGTCCGCGATCCTCGCAGCCTGGTGCGGCTGGCCGCCAACCCCTTCATGCTCACCATGCTGTTCTGGGTCTGGGTCGACCGCGGGGAGACCCTGCCGCGCAACCGGGGCGACCTGTTCGCCCGGTTCGTCGATGCGCTGCTCGACCGGGAGCGCCTCCTCCGGCCCGATACTTCGGACGGCACCACCCTGTACACCCCGGAGGGCGAACGGCTTCTGTCCGGTCTTACCGGCGTTGCCTGGATCATGCAGGGAGAGCGGCTCGGCCAAGCCGAAGGGGCGTCCCAGGACCTGGGTGTGCTGACCGTCCTGCCGCGCGAGGCCGCCGTAAAGGCGCTGGGCGGGCATGTACTGCTCAAGAAGGCGGAAGACGCCACCCTGCTGGAGGGCAACGCCGAGGTCCGCTTCCGCCATCAGCTCCTGCAGGAATATTTCACCGCCACAGCCGTCCAGTCTCGTATCGAGGAGACGCCGGCGCTGCAGGCCGCCGAGCTCTGGCCGGTCGAGCGGTGGTGGGAGCGCAGCGGCTGGGAGGAGTCTGCCGTCCTGCTCGCCGGACTCCATTCGGACGACTGCACCCCGGTCATCCGCTGGCTCAGGGATGCGCAGCCCGAGGTCGCCGCACAATGCATCCGCGAGAGCGGCGCCATGCTTGCGGATCGGGACGCGCTCTATGGGGAGCTGCACGAGGCCTGGCTGCCCCGCTTGACCGACATCGAGCAGGAGCCGGCGCCGGAGGCCCGCGCCGCCGTCGGGCGAGCGTTGGGGCGGCTCGGTCTCGACGACCGCAAGGGGGTCGGGCTCACCCCGGACGGCCTGCCGGACATCGACTGGGTCGAGATCCCGGGCGGCGAATTCGTCTATCAGGACGGCGAGCGGCGCACCTGCGAGGCCTTCCGCATCGGCCGCTATCCCATCACGCATGCCCAGTTTCAGGCCTTCCTGGACGCCCAAGACGGTTACTCGAACGACCGCTGGTGGGCGGGCTTCGAGGATCCGGACCGGACACCGGAAGAAGCAAGCTGGCCCATTGCGAATCACCCCCGCGAGACGGTGGGCTGGTTCGAGGCCACGGCCTTCTGCGCCTGGTTGAGTCACCGGCTGGGGCTCCACATCCGCCTACCCACCGAGTGGGAGTGGGAGCGCGCGGCGCGCGGGACCGA
>JARRNE010000617.1:0-3203 GCA_037385305.1 Chromatiaceae bacterium
GACTGATCGCGGCCGACCTGGGCGACGTGATCGCCACCGAGCACTGGCCGGCGTAGTGACAGGGAGGTTTCTCTTGCAGTGCCGACCCCGAAATCCCGGTTCCGGAACATTGCTCACGCAATGAGTAGGAAGCTCTCTCGCGGCGTCTTGCTCGACCTCGCATCCATCAACCGCGGGGACCTCGATCTCTCCCCCCTGGAATCTGTTTGCGCTCACTGGGAGGTCCACGACCACACCGCACCGGGGGAGACCCGGCTGCGTATCTCGGATGCGGAGCTGGTTGTGAGCAACAAGGTGGTACTGGATCGGCGACTGCTGCAGTCTGCACCGGGACTCGAGCTGGTCTGCATCGCCGCCACCGGCACCAACAATGTGGATCTGCAGGCAGCACGCGAGTTGGGCATCGCCGTCACCAACGTCAGGGGCTACGCGACGCCCGCTGTGGCCCAGCATGTCTTCGCCTTGATGCTGGCCCACGCGACCCGGCTCTTCGACTATCGGCAAGCGGTGTTGGACGGGGCCTGGGCTCGAAGCGATCAATTCTGCCTGCTCGACTACCCGATTCGCGAGCTGGCAGGCCGAGCCCTGGGCATCCTGGGGTACGGAGAGTTGGGGAGGGCCGTGGCGAAAATCGCCCCGGCCTTCGGGATGGACGTGCTGGTGGCCGAGCACCCCGGCGGACCGCCCCAACCCGATCGCCTGTCCCTATCCGAGTTGCTGCCGCGGGTCGATGTCCTGACCCTGCATTGCCCCCTCGCGGAAAACACTCGTAATCTCATCGGTGCCGAGGAGCTGGCCCTGATGAAGCCGGATGCCCTTCTGATCGACACCGCGCGCGGTGGGATCGTCGAGGAACAGGCACTGGCGGACGCTCTTCGCAAAGGCATCATCGGCGCCGCCGCCGTCGACGTGCTGACGGTCGAGCCCCCGCGGGATGGTAGCCCCTTGCTCGATCCCTCGATCCCCAACCTGATCGTCACTCCGCACGTCGCCTGGGCCAGCCGGGAAGCCAGGCAGCGTCTCGTGTGTGAGGTAGCGGAGAATATTCGGGCCGTTGCAGAAGGCAGGGGCCGAAACAGGGTCGCCTGAGTCCCGTCCCGTCAGCGGCCTTCGGGCCGGATGCCGGACGCGGATCCCGGCTCGCCAATTCCTCGATCGCGCGGACGGCCGAGGATCAGCCGGACTCTGTGAAGCAAAGCGATTCCACGGGGGGTTTTCCACGTACGGAGGAGGCAGTCGAGCCCTACCGAGGCGAGGAGAGGCGCCAAACCCAGTCGGAGCCCGGGGCAACAGCATCCTTGAAGCCGTTGGATGACAGGCTCGGCGAAGAGGCAATGCGGAATGCGGCGATCCGTACCGCTTTCGGCGCAAGGAGGGGGTCCCCAACCCGCCCCGCCGCGAAAGTCTTTACGCCTACCCTCCCGGTGTCGCACGGGAATCAGCGCCGGACCGGCTGCCGCCCTGGAGTGTCGCCTGGCTTCTGCGCGCCGATCGACGAGCGGATCCATATCCCCTTTCACGGCGAGGAGCGCGAGCCGGGGCTGATCATTCGCCCTTCGCTCGGCAGGGTCCGCGCCGAATCCATACCTCCGGAACTTCGGCCGGATGTGCTACAGATCCGCGGGACTCTTCACCGGCAGCACGCCGGGGCGGTTGAGCACGTGCGTGTACACCATGGTCTGAGAGACATCCGCATGGCCCAACAGCTCCTGGACCGTACGGATGTCGTAACCCGCCCGCAGCAGGTCCGTCGCGAAGGAATGGCGCAGCGCATGGCTGGACACCTTCTTCGGAATCCGCGCCGCCGTTGCCGCCTCCTTGATCTTGCGCTGCAGGGAAGACTCGTGGACATGGTGCCGCCGGATCTGCCCCGACTTGGGATCCCGCGACAAGAGCGCGCTCGGAAACACGTATTGCCAGATCCACGCGCGCGGAGCGTTCGGATACTTCCGCGCCAAGGCATTGGGTAGAAACACGTAGCCCGCGCCCACCGAAATATCCTCCTTGTGCTGCGCCTCGACGTCGCGCAGATGTGCGCGCAGTTGCTCCGCGTGGCGCTCCGGCAAGGGGACGATCCGATCCTTCCCCCCTTTTGCATCGCGTACCGCAATCGCCATCCTGCCGAAGTCCAGATCCGCCACCCGCAACCGCACGCATTCCATCAGCCGCATGCCCGTGCCGTACATCAAGCCCGCCATCAAACCGAACATGCCGTCCATGTTCGCCAACAGACGCTGCGTCTCCTTGCGGGTCAAGACCACCGGCAGGCTCGCCTTGCGCTTGGTCTTCGCAAACTGAACGCCGTCCAACGGCCTTTCCAACACCTCCTTGAACAGGAACACCACCGCATTCAACGCCACGCTCTGGGTGCTCGCCGCCAGGTTCCTGTCGACCGCGAGATGGCTGAGAAAACGTTGCACGTCTGCCGCGCCGATCTCCGTCATCGGCGTGTCGCCGCAGAAGCGCAGGAAGCGATGGCACCAATCCACATACGACTGCTCCGTGCGTTGGAGCGAATCGCTCGTGCCAGCGACTCCAGGATCGGAAAGGCCGCCGCGGACCGCGCGAACGCCGGCCCGGAGACCCCGGCGGCGATTCGATCCCCGGGCGCCTGCTCCTTCGCCAGGGTGGGATGGTGAATACCCAGGTCCTTCGCCCCCTCCCGCCAGTAATCCCAATCGACCTCCTTTCCCGCTGAGACCTGGGCCAGATCAACCAGCAAGAGTTGCAGCGCATCCACTACTTGACGAAACTGCCAGTCCGTGAGCTTGGTATCGGTCGAGAGCCGTCGCAAATAGTCGGTGATCCGATCTCGGGTCAGCTCCGCAAGGGACTTCGGCCGCAGGTCCCGCAGGAACGCCTCGACGAAACGCACGTAATGCGGACGGGCCTTTTCCGGGATCCGCTTGCTTTCGAGCAGCGACACATACTGGTCCCAGCGCGACGGGGAGCCGTTTTGGCGGCGGTTCGCTCCGGGGGCCGGGGGAGGGTTATGAGATGGCACCGTTAGGACGTTAGTGTGTTAGACTGCGTACAGTCTAACACACTAATGCGTGCGTGCAATCTAAGAAAACTGTTCGGCATGACAATATGACTGGAAACATCACGACAACTCAATCCGGAACCATAATTGTGGGCGGCGTAGAGTACAGCACGTATCCGCCGCCCGTAGCGCTCGTGAAAGCAATGGAACGTCATTGGGC
>JARRNE010000618.1:0-2505 GCA_037385305.1 Chromatiaceae bacterium
CAACAAGTTTTTGATAGTGAGCAACGAGGTCCGTGGAGAGACGTTTGCCGAGGAAAAAGAGGAAAAAGGGGCCAGGCTCAATTAATTCAAAGCGGAAGTTTCTGCTGCTCCGTGTCCTGTATTGGCTCCTTTTCTTTCGTCTTTCGGGGGCGCCCGCGTTTTCGTAGCTCGCGGCGCTGCCCAGTCATCGCTTCGATTTGTGCATAGAAGCGGCTGTTTCCTACAGGCTGATCCTGATTGAGCGCCATGCGAAGGTCGGCAAGCGGCTCCTCATCCAAAGCGGTGCGGAAGAGGTTTCGATATCGGACGAACCGGGCGGTGTCGTCCGGGGATAGGGCGAGGTAAACGGGGTGAGGTGAGAGGATCGCATTCGCTTGGCCCAAGGCATTGGCACGATAGCTCGACCAAGGATATTCTCCAGGATCGGAAACCATACCCGCACGCACCGGGTTGAGCTCGATGTAGCGCTGGCACAGGAGAAGGTAGGTTTCGGCCTGCACGAGCGAGGATTTGTACCGGCTGTCCCAGAGAGTACCGGTTCGCCCGTATGTGTGATTGATGTATTGAACGTATCGTCGGCCCACCGAGATAATCAAGCGTGGGACCGCGGTTGCGTTCTCCGGGGTGAGAAGGAGGTGGACATGGTTGGTCATCAGCACGTAGGCATGGAGTTGGCAGTGCTCGCGCTGCAACGCCTCGCTCAGCCAGTGAAGGTAGGCGTGGCGATCTTGGTCATCGAAGAAGCAGGCTCCACGATTGTGGCCTCGCTGCACGATGTGCAGCGGTACACCGTCGATGTGGATCCGCGGACGCCGGGGCATGGAGGTAGTCTAGCAGAAATTGAGCCTGAAAATCATCTAGCCGACCCCGCCTCAGGGCCTACAGTTCAGGTAGGAAAACCGAACCGGAGACCCGGAAGGAGGAGTCGACCATGAAACTCTACGGTGGAATCGACCTGCATTCCAACAATAGTGTTGTGGCCCTTTTGGACGAGCAGGACCAAGTGGTGTATCACAAGCGCCTTGGCAACGATGCACAGGGAATTCTCGCGGCGCTGGCGCCGTACGAAGAAGCCATCGAAGGTCTGGTGGTGGAGTCTACCTACAACTGGTACTGGCTGGTGGACGCCCTGATGGAGGCGGGCTACCAGGTGCACCTGGCCAACACGGCGGCGATCGTACAATACTCGGGACTGAAGTACAGCGACGATGACTCGGACGCCCGTTGGCTCGCTAAGCTGCTGCGTCTGGGGCTGCTCGCGGAGGGATTCATCTACCCGAAAGCGGAGCGAGCGGTGCGCGACCTGCTGCGTCGGCGCAGCCGCCTGGTGCAGCAGCACACGGCCAACCTGGTGGCGGTGCAGAACCTGATGGCGCGCAATCGTGGGCGCTCGCTGAGCGCCAATGCGGTGCGCCGCCTCACGCCAGAGGCCGTTGCGCAGTTGCTGCCCGAGCCGAACCTGGCGCTGGCGGTGCAGAGCACGCTGCTGGCCATGCGCGGACAAGAGGCGGCCATCGATTTGTTGGAGCGCCAAGCCTGTGCTCAGGTGCAGCTGCGCCCGACCTACCGTCACCTGCTCACCGTCAGCGGGATCGGCAAGGTTCTGGGGTTGATCATCATGCTCGAGACCGGACCGGTGGAGCGCTTTGCGCGGGTTGGCAACTATGGCTCGTATTGCCGTTGCGTGGGCAGCGAGCGACTGTCCAACGGCAAACGCAAGGGCCGAGGCAACACCAAGAACGGCAACAAGTATCTGGCCTGGGCCTACATCGAGGCGGCCAACTTCGCGGTGCGCTTCAACCCGACGATCAAGCGCTACTATCAGCGCAAGCGGGCCAAGAGCAACGGCATCGTGGCGATCAAGACCGTTGCCCACAAGCTGGCAAGGGCCTGTTACTACATCCTGCGCGAGGGCACCGACTTTGAGGTGACACGCGCCTTTACCTGAGCCAGTTCAAGGGATGCGCCGGCGAACCGTACAAAGGGGTTGGTCAGCAAACCATCGAGCCTGGATCGGACACCGGCGCATCCCGACCCAAACGCCAAGGAGGAATGCCCGTGAGCGAGACGCCTCTGCCGAGGAGCCAACAAGGGGTTGGACGGTGCCCTGGTGGTGCCGAGCCAGCGCTCTGTGAAACCGCGAACCCGGTGTGGGCGGCCCACTTGGACCTCGGTAGGGTACCGACGATTTTCTGGGGCTCCCAGGAGCCAGGGGCCGGGTGTCTACTTCCTGCAGAAGTAGCCCCATCGCCTTGATCCAGAAAGGTGGCTGGTGCCGATCGCAGAGGATTCGTCACTGTACCAATGAGAATTGCGGGTGCGTTGCGAAGACGGCACGGTTCCTTCGGCGATGAGATAGCGTGTCCGAGCACGAGGAAAATTATCGTGCTATTGATCGGGGTCAGCTAAATGGTGGCCCCTTTTCCCGGCCCCTTTTCCCCTTGACGCGGCCTTGCTCAATCAGATCCGCAACAATCTACTTGGGCGCTGCACGCTGGCAACGCC
>JARRNE010000619.1:0-4537 GCA_037385305.1 Chromatiaceae bacterium
TCTCGTCGAACAGCCCCTCGGCGGCGAGCTTCTGTTTCAGCCGCTCGAGCTGCAGCCGCAGCGCCCCCTCTCCGGCAGGCTCCATGTGCTCCACGTTGAGCTGGAACTCGCCTCGCCCCTCGTAGAGGCTGACTCGGGCCCGGACCAGCACCTGCTGTCCATTCACCGGGGCGAAGCCCAGCAGCATGCGCTTCGCCCTGAACATGGCGCAACGCACCTGGGCAGCGGGGTCCTTGAGGGTGAAGTAGATGTGTCCGGAGGCCGGCTGAGCCAGGTTGGAGATCTCCCCCTCGACCCACAACAGAGGAAAGCTCCCCTCGATCACCGCACGTGCCTCGCGATTAAGCCGGGACACGGTGAATATGTCGCGGGAGAAATCCCAGCTGGACTGAAGCGGATCGGGATGCATCGGGGTTACGCTCAGCGGGGCCGTCGTCCGGACGGCGGGTTGGCGCGAGTTTACCGTGAAACCCGCAAAAACTATAATCACAGGTTACCTTTGCACCAGCAACCTCCCACCCGCGCCCAGGTTCCCTATGCGCCTCATCCAAGAAGCCCTCACCTTCGATGATGTCTTGCTTATCCCGGCACACTCCCGAATTTCGCCCAATGAGGCGGATCTCACCACCCGCCTCACCCGCGGCATCGAGCTCAAGATTCCCCTGGTCTCCGCGGCCATGGACACGGTCACCGAGGGACGCCTCGCCATCGCCATGGCCCTGGAAGGCGGCATCGGCATCATCCACAAGAACATGACGGCAGAACGGCAGGCGCGTGAGGTGCTGACAGTCAAGAAATACGAGAGCGGCATCATCCGCGATCCGATCACGGTCACGCCGGACACCAGCGTAGGGGAGGTGATGAAGCTGACCCGGGCGCACAATATCTCCGGCGTCCCCGTGGTGACCGAGGACAGTCGCCTGGATGGTATCGTCACGGGGCGCGACCTGCGCTTCGAGACGCGGCTCGACGAGCCCGTCAGCGCCATCATGACCCCCCGCGAGCGACTGGTCACGGTGCGCGAGGGTGCGAGCCGCGAGGAGGTGGTCGGGCTGCTCCATAAGCACCGGATCGAGAAGGTGCTGGTCGTGAACGGGCGCTTCGAGCTCAGGGGTCTGATCACCGTCAAGGATATCCAGAAGGCCAAGGACTTTCCCAAGGCCTCCCGCGACGACCATGAGCGGCTGCGGGTCGGGGCCGCCGTCGGGGTGGGTGTCGGGACGGACGACCGCGTCGCCGCGCTCGTGGAGGCGGGGGTCGACGTCGTGGTGGTGGACACCGCCCACGGGCACTCCCAGGGGGTGCTCGATCGGGTCGCCTGGATCAAGCGCGGGTTTCCGCAGGTGCAGGTGATCGGCGGCAACATCGCGACCGGCGCCGCGGCCCTCGCCTTGGCGGAGGCTGGTGCGGACGCGGTGAAGGTCGGAATCGGCCCCGGCTCCATCTGCACGACCAGGATCGTGGCGGGAGTGGGGGTGCCGCAGATCACGGCCGTGGGCAACGTAAACGAGGCGCTGGAGGGGACCGACATCCCCCTGATTGCGGATGGGGGCCTGCGATTCTCCGGCGACGTTGCCAAGGTGATCGCGGCCGGGGCCCACAGCGTCATGATCGGGGGACTGTTTGCCGGCACCGACGAGTCCCCCGGGGAGGTGGAAATCTACCAGGGCCGCTCCTACAAGTCCTACCGGGGCATGGGCTCCCTGGGGGCGATGGGCAGCAAGGAGGGCTCCAGCGACCGCTATTTCCAGGAGGAGACCGAGAAGGAGAAACTGGTCCCCGAGGGGATCGAAGGGAGAGTCCCTTACAAGGGGAGTGTGCTGAACATCATCCAACAGCTGGCGGGTGGCCTGCGCTCCAGCATGGGGTACACCGGCTGCTCCAACATCGCGGAGATGCGGACCAAGCCTCAGTTTGTGCGGGTGAGCAATGCGGGGGTGCGGGAGTCCCACGTGCACGACGTGCAGATCACGAAGGAAGCGCCCAATTACCGGATCGACAGAATGACCTCCCACGCCCAAGGCATCCACGCCGACCGCATCCTGATCCTCGACTTCGGTTCCCAGTACACCCAGCTCTCGACTTCGGTTCCCAGTACACCCAGCTCATCGCCCGCCGGGTGCGTGAGGCGGGTGTGTACTGTGAGATCCACCCCTGGGACCTGGATGCGCAGCAGATGCGGGAGCTCGGCGCCAAGGGCGTCATTCTCTCCGGAGGCCCGCAGTCGGTTCACGAGCAGCAGACGCCCAGGGCGGACCCCATGGTCTTCGATTTGGGGGTACCGCTGCTGGGCATTTGCTATGGCATGCAGACAATGGCGGCGCAGCTCGGGGGTCAGGTGGCGGCGGCCGCCCACCGGGAGTACGGCTATGCCCAGGTCCGCGCCCGGAGCCACTCCCGTCTTCTGCGCGATATCGAGGATCACACCAGTCCGGAGGGATACGGTCTGCTCGACGTTTGGATGAGCCACGGGGATCGGGTTGACGCCTTGCCGTCCGGCTTTCAGGTCATCTGCGAGACGGCGAACGCACCGCTGGCGGGGATGGCGGACGAAGGGCGGGGGTTCTACGGCCTGCAGTTTCATCCGGAGGTGACCCACACCCGCCAGGGCCAGCGCATCATCGAGCGCTTCGTCCATGAGATCTGCGGCTGCGGTCGCCTCTGGACGCCGGGCAACATCATCGCGGACACCATCGATCAGGTTCGGCGGCGCGTGGGCGCCGATCAGGTCGTCCTCGGTCTCTCGGGAGGCGTTGACTCGTCCGTGGTGGCGGCCCTGCTGCACAGGGCCATCGGCGACCAGCTTGCCTGTGTCTTCGTGGACAACGGTCTGCTGCGCTTGGGCGAGGGTGATGAGGTGATGCGTACCTTCGTGGCCCACATGGGCGTGAGAGTGGTCCGAGTCGATGCGGAGCCACGATTTCTCGACCGGCTGCGGGGTGTGGCCGATCCGGAGCAAAAGCGCAAGCTCATTGGCAACACCTTCATCGAGGTCTTCGAAGAAGAGGCCGAACGTCTGCGTGGCGTCCAATGGCTCGCCCAGGGCACCATCTATCCCGACATCATTGAATCGGCGGGGGCGCGCACCGGCAAGGCCAAGGTCATCAAGTCGCACCATAACGTCGGGGGGCTGCCCGAGCACATGAAGCTCGGCCTGGTGGAGCCCCTGCGCGAGCTCTTCAAGGACGAGGTGCGCAAGATCGGGATCGAGCTGGGTCTGCCGGCGGACTTGGTCTACCGCCACCCCTTCCCTGGCCCCGGCCTGGGCGTGCGCATCCTTGGCGAAGTCAGCAAGGAGCGGGCGGATGTGCTGCGGCATGCGGACCACATCTTCATCGAGGAGCTGCACCGCGCGGACCTCTCTGGCAAGGTTTCCCAGGCCTTTGCCGTCTTCCTGCCGGTGAGGTCCGTAGGGGTCGTCGGCGACGACCGGCAATACGATTACGTGGTGGCCCTGCGGGCGGTGGAGACGGTGGACTTCATGACGGCCCGGTGGGCGCATCTCCCCTACCATTTCCTCGATCATGTGTGCCGGCGCATCGTGAACGAGGTGCGGGGCGTGTCGCGGGTCGTCTACGACATCACCGGCAAGCCCCCAGGCACCATCGAATGGGAGTAGGCGATGGGTCCGGACGGACCGACGAGGACTGGATGCACTGGGCCCTGGAGCTGGCGCAGCGCGCCGCCGCGGGAGGTGAGGTGCCCATCGGAGCGGTGCTTGTCAAGGACGGAGAGCCTGTCGGCCAGGGATGGAATCGGCCGATCGCGGACCAGGACCCGACCGCCCACGCGGAGATCATCGCCCTTCGGGACGCGGGGCGGCGCCTCGGCAACTACCGTCTGCCCGGGACCACGCTCTACGTCAGTCTGGAGCCCTGTGTCATGTGTGCGGGGGCGCTCGTGCATGCCCGGGTCGCTCGTGTCGTTTACGGAGCCGCGGACCCGAAAGGCGGCGCCTGCGGCAGCGTCTTCGGCCTGCTGCCGTCTGACTTCAGGCTCAACCATCGGGTGGAGTGGGCCGGGGGGGTGTTGGCTGAGCTCTGCGGCGACCTCCTGCGCGCCTTCTTCCGGGAACGCCGCTAGTGCACTTCCGGACGTCCGTGGTTTCGGGGCTTGAAACGCCCTGCTCCCTGTCGCATCGTGTCCTGATCGGGGAGGGAGCCTCGTTGTCTGTAACTTCTCAATAACTCAGGGCACTGTGCTTGCGGCTGCGGCGCGCTCACGGGTGATATCGGGCAATGGGGCAATGTTTCCGTGCCGTCCGATGCGGTCACCCAGATAGTCCCAGAAGGAGATGCCGAGCTTGCGGCAGGTCTTTTTCAAGCTGGCGAAGCCGTCGCGACAGCGTTTGCCCAGATCGCTGCGGGTGCCGCCGCTGATAATGGCCAGATCGAGCGCGAAGCCCTTCTCGATGAGTCCGCCGAGCAGCCGCTCGCCGTCGGGTGTCTGCCAGATCTCCAGGCGATAGCGGATGTTGTGGGGCTCGATGCGCAGGTCCTGCACGACGAAGTCGCGATAGCCTTTGAAGCGCGAGCCC
>JARRNE010000620.1:0-3549 GCA_037385305.1 Chromatiaceae bacterium
ATTCAGGTCAGGGCGGAAGTCGTAGTAGCGCGCATCCCTCTCCACCAGCAGATGCAGGGGGTCGAAGCCCTGGGCGGCGAAGAGATCAGCTCTTGCCTCCACCTCGGCCTTGGGGACCCCACCCAGGAGGTGTGCCCGCACATCCTGGGGCTGTGGGGGCGGGGCGTTATCGGCATAGCGGCGGATGTTCAGGTTGTAGTCGTTCTCTGCCAGCTCGGCGTGGGTCACCACCGTGGCGAACTTAGGAATGTCGGTGTATCGCCGGTAGGCACTGACGATCTTCTCGATGTGCTCGGGCTCCAGGTAGTTCTGCGCCCGGCCTGCCCGGTACTCGGCATCGGCATTGATGAAGAGCACCTTGCCCTGGCGCTCGGCCGGCTTTGCCCCTTTGGCCCGAAGCACCAGGATGCAGGCGGGGATGCCGGTGCCGTAGAAGAGGTTGGGGGCAAGACCGATGACGGCATCCAGCAGGTCATCCTGGATGAAGCCCTTGCGGATCTCCCGCTCGGCCCCGCCGCGGAACAGCACCCCATGGGGCATGACAGTGCAGACCACACCATTCTGGCGGAGCACCGAGACCATGTGCTGGACGAACATGAGGTCGGCCTTCTTGCCGCTCTCCGGGCAGAAGCCATAGTGGAACCGCTCAGGGAAGGGGATGCCGTCTGCGGAGTAGTTCTGGGAGAAGGGGGGATTGGTGATGACCCGGTCGAACCGCATCAGCTCCCCACCCTCTACGTGCAGGGGCTCCCCCAGGGTATCCCCATTGCGCAGGTCGGCGTCCGGGATGCCATGGAGGATCATGTTCATCTTGCTGATGGACCAGACCCCGCCGTTGTCCTCCTGGCCATAGAGACCGAGGTTCCGAGGGTTGCCTCCGTGCTCCCGCACATGCTCGGCTGAGAGGATCAACATGCCCCCGGAGCCAGAGCAGGGGTCATACACCCGCATCCCCTCTTGGGGATTCGCCAGGCGCACCATCATGCGGACCACGGCCCGGGGAGTATAAAACTCGCCACCCTTCTTCCCTGCTGAGTCGGCGAACTCCCCGATGAGGTACTCGTAGGCCGCCCCTAGAAGGTCCGGGAACTCGAAGTCCTCGTTGCGCAGCCGGTACTTGTTGAAGTGCTGTACCAGCTCGCCAGCTTGGACTTGCCCACGGTACGGGTGAAGTCGATGTGGTGGAGCACCCCCTCCAGCCCGGTGTTCTCCTCTTCCAGAGCCGCCAGGGCCTTGTTGAGCCCGTCACCCACGTTATGGTGCAGCTCGTCCCGTAGGTGAGCCCAGCGGGCCGGCTTCGGTACGAAGAAGGTGTCGGCGTAGTAGCCCTTCGCATTTGCCCGCAGTGTGGCCTCAGCCTGGGTGCGGCCCCGAGCAATCTGCTCTGTGATGATCTCCTGCCGCCGGGCCTCGAACACGTCCGAGCACCGCTTCAGGAACAGCATCCCGAAGATGTACTCCTTGAACTCGGAGGCATCCATCTTGCCCCGCAGGATGTCCGCAGCCCCGAACAGGTGGCGTTCGAGCTGTGCCAGGGTGAGGTTGCGCACCGTGTTGATGTCCTCGGCCTGCTTTGTACTTCTCGTGGCCCCTGATCGGGGCCGCCTCGGTCGCTTGCGCGTCCGGAGGCCAGACCGTCCGGTCCGGGTCTGGCGCGGTGCGTCCCGACGTCTGCCTGATCAGCGGAGGCGCTACCGGGGGGAGTAGCCAGCCGCGGCCAGCGACCTTTTAAGCCCTTCCGGCCCCGAAGCGCAACCGACGACAGCCTTGGGCGAGAGCGGCCACGCCTCCACCGCTTAGCTCCGCTCCCGCGGACAAGCTCGGCTTTGTGTCGCTATCATTCGGCCCGACCTTGAGCCCGGAGACCCACCATGTCTGCCGCCAGCCTGCGTGCACTGCCGGACAACGTCCCGCGCTCGACCGCGTCCGTTGGAGAGCGGCCGAAGGCGGTGCCATGAACAGGGATCTCGCCGTTGTCTCCCTGACCTTCGGGGGCTACTTTCTGGCCGTCCTGGGCATCGGCTGGGTCGCGTACCGGCGCACCGCGAATATTTCGGACTTCGTCCTGGGCGGGCGGCGCCTCAGCAGAACGGTGGCCGCCTTGAGCGCCGGGGCCTCGGACATGAGCGGCTGGCTCTTGCTCGGCCTGCCGGGACTGGCCTATGCGGAGGGCGTGGGGTCCCTGTGGCTGGCCGCGGGGCTGCTGCTTGGGACCTGGCTGAACTGGTCGCTGCTGGCCGCTCGGCTGCGGGTCTTCACGGAGGTCTATGGGGACGCCCTGACCCTCCCGGAGTATTTCGCCAACCGCTTCGGCGACCCGCGCGGTTTGCTGCGGGCCCTGGCCGCCTTCTTTATCCTGTTGTTCTTCCTCGTCTACACCAGCGCCGGATTGGTGGCCGGGGGCAAGCTGTTCGAGGCGGTCTTCGGTTTGCCCTACATCTGGGCGGTGGCGGCGGGGGCGCTCGCCATGCTGCTGTACACGGCGTTTGGGGGCTTCCTCGCCGTGTCCTGGACCGACGTGCTCCAGGGGCTCCTCATGGCGGCCGCCCTGGTAGCGGTGCCGCTGGTGGCCATGGCCCGCCTCGGCGGGCTGGAGCCGGCGGCTGCATCCATTACGGCGGCGAGCCCCCACCTCTTCGACCCCTTGACCACCAGGAACGGGGAGCCTCTCGGCGCCTTGGCCGCACTCTCCCTGGCCGGCTGGGGGCTCGGCTATTTTGGCCAACCCCATATCCTGGCCCGCTTCCAGGGGATCACCTCGGCCGCGGCTGTGCCGGGGGCGCGGCGCATCGCAATGACCTGGGTGGGCCTGACCATGGCGGGGGCCATCCTGGTGGGGCTGGCCGGGGTGCCCCTGCTCGACCCGCCTCTGCTGGGGGACGACCGGGAGAAGGTCTTCATCCGGCTGGTGGACCTGCTGCTGAACCCCTGGATCGGCGGTATCTGCCTCGCCGCCATCCTGGCGGCCGTCATGAGCACCGCCGACTCTCAGCTGCTGGTGACCGGCTCCGCCTTCACCGAGGACTTCTACCGGCGGGTCATCCGCCCTGGTGCCGGTCCAAGGGAGCTCGTCCTGATCGGCCGGCTCTCGGTGCTGGCCGTGGCCGGACTCGCATTCGTCCTTGCCCTGGATCCGAACGCCCTCGTGCTGGAGGTGGTGGGCTACGCCTGGGCCGGACTTGGAGCGGCCTTCGGTCCGGCGTTGATCCTCTCGCTGTACTGGCCGCGCATGACCGGGCGGGGTGCGTTGGCGGGAATCCTGGTGGGCGGCCTCACGGTGCTCGTCTGGAAGCAGCTCCACGGGGGTATCTTCGACCTGTACGAGCTGGTGCCCGGCTTCGCCTTCGCCTGGATGGCGGTATGGGCGGTCAGCCTGCTTGACCGCCCTCCAGAGGAAGATGCGCAGCGGGCCGTCGCCGCCGCGCGGGCTCGGCTGGGCTGACCCAGGCGAGGCTGACCGTCTGGCGCTGTGGTCACCCGGCTCGACACCCGCCCCGGGACTTACGCGGTCCCGCTCGTTCCCGAGATCTTGGGGACGCTGCAGATCGG
>JARRNE010000621.1:0-5138 GCA_037385305.1 Chromatiaceae bacterium
CCTCGCTGCGGTACACGCTCGTGCGGTAATGGGTCCGTCCCGCTGCGGCCTCCCCGAGCACCGGCCCAGCCGTATTGGTGACATTGACGCTGACCGCCATGGAGAGGCCGAGGCGGAGGGGGTGGGCCCGAACGTCCTTTGCGCCGAGGCCGATGCGCACCGGGACCCTTCGCACCACCTTGATCCAATTGCCGGTGGCATTCTGCGGAGGCAGGAGCTCGAACACGCTGCCGGTGCCGGGACTGATGCCGAGGACGGTGCCGTGGTACTGCACCCCTGCGCCGTAGAGATCCGAGGACACCCGGGCTGGCTGGCCGACGCGCATGTCGGCGAGGTCGGTCTCCTTGAAGTTGGCCTCGACCCAGATCTGATCCAGGGGAATGATGGCGAGCAAGGCCTTACCGGGCGCCACCTGCTGGCCCACCTGGACCGTGCGTTGGGCGACGTAGCCGGTCACCGGCGCCCGCAGCCGGGTACGCTGGAGGTCCACATAGGCCTGCCGCAGGGCCGTCAGCTGAAGCTTAACCCGGGGATGGTCCCGAACCGTCGTGCCCTCGGTGATCGCCTGGAGCGCCTTGAGCTTGTATCTGGCCTCGCTGAGGCTCGACTGGGCCGTCTCCCAGGCAGTGAGGGCATGCTGATACTCCTGCTGGGAGATGTTGTGCCTGCTCTCGAGACCCTGGGCCCGCAGGAAATCCTTGTGCGCCTGCACGAGGTTGGCCTGCTGCAGCTCGACCGTCGCCGCCTGCTCGTCCACCTGCTGGAACAGCTGGTGGATTTGGCGTACCGTGTTAGCCAGGCTCGCCTCTGCCCGATCCAGCGCCAAGCGCGCATTCGTGGCATCCAGCTCCACCAGCACATCGCCCTCGCGCACGAGCTCCGTGTCGTCCGCAAGCACCGCAGTCACGATGCCGGAGACCTGCGGCATCAGCGGATCTTGGTTGCCGTGGACATAGGCATCCGCGGTGTCCGCCCAGTGCCGAGCGATGAAATACCAATAGGCGCCGTAAAGCAGGCCACCCCCCACAAAGACGGCCGCAACCCCAGCGAGTAACAGCTTACGATGGCGTTTCCGCCACGACCCGGGCTGCGAGCCCGTAAGCTCTTGTTCTTGGCTCATCAATACAGCTCAGGAGCGATGCAATAATAACTGAAACACTTTCTTCGAAGGGTGCAATAGCGGAGCGTATTGCACCGAACGTGGCCAACCGCTACATGCGGCGCAATACGGCTAGAGTCTATTGCGCCCTTCTACAGTTGGGTGCTCAGGAAAGAACGGCCAAGTTGTTTTTGAGCTTTCACTTACCCCAAGCCCGACCGCCAAGGCAGGCCCGCTCTACCCGGTGCCCGGCACTGACATAGCGCGCCACCCGGCTGACAGACAGTCCCGCATCCGCCCCGGTATTATCGTCGACACGCTCTTGCGCCATCCTTGATCTCCTTGATCCTCACGAAACGGAGCTCCAGTGCAGAAGTACCCCGCGCCATGGCAAGAGGCCGCGCTCGGTTGCACCAGCGCCTTGATGTCAGCAAGAAGGACACCAACCAGCGGCCGTCCCGAGGCCCGTCCGCAGATGACCCGCGAAGAGCGTGATGGTTCATTTCCACCAGCTCCCGCGGTGGTTTTGCACGCCGGTTCGGCAACAGGCCGCGCATGGCCCAGGGATGTCGCCCTTGACAAGCGGCTTTTCGATCTTCCAGAGCAGCGGGGCATGTAAATGACATACCTGTAACACTTTGCCGTGATCCGCCGGACGCCTAAGCCGCGGCGTCAGCGGCGCAAACCGAGGGGTTGAGGCCGGCGGAATACATCTCCGGCGCTATGCCGGGGGAGATTCCGGAGTCAGATAGTGGCATATTGTATGCTCGCTCGCCGGCAACGGTCTCCGGCAGGTCAGTCCGACCTGCCGGCGTTGCGTCTGAGACTCACGACAATCCACAACGCCGGGCGGCGTGGGCGACGGCCTGCCGAGCGCCCGGCATGTTCCCCGGGGACCCTTGATCCGATGCCGATGAAGAAGTACTCGAGACCTACTGCCGCGCTGTCGGCCCTTCTCCTCCTCGCCTCAGGATTTCCCGCTCATGGGCAGGACAGCTATGGGCCGATTCGCCCTGGCGACAACGTGTGGACTATTGCAGGCGAGGTTAGCCCGGGCCACGGGGCGACACGGGACCAAGTCATGCTCGCCGTGCTTCGGGCAAACCCTCAGGCATTCGCCGCGTCCTGCAACGTCAACTCGCCGCTGAAAGTCGGCAACCCCCTCCGCGTCCCTCCGCTCGCTGAGATCACCGCCGTGAGCCCCGCCAAGGCACGGCGCGAGATCGCGCGGCAGAACCGGGAGTGGCAGACTCACCGCAAGACCGGGATGCCTCTGGTATGCCCCCCCGTGAGCCAGCCTGCGACATCGGCCGGAGCGACGCGGCAAGCCGAAGCCAAAGCGCCTTCGGCACCCCAGCCGAAGCCGCAGACGCAGCCCGCTGCAGCGCCCCCACAGCCACAGGTCCAACCGGCCGTGAAGGCCGCCGCCGCCCCGACATCCCAAGCCGCACCCACGACACCCTCTACATCGTCCGGTGAGGCGGCCGAAGTCGAGACCCCCAAAGCTGCTGCGCCGCAGCAGGCGGCCCCGACGCGTAAAGAGCAGCACCAAGCTCCGGCCCATGCCGCAGCGCCTCAGCCCGCCGCGGCTACTCCTACTCCGGCCGCTTCCCCGCAGAAGCAGCTGACGCATGCAGCACCTGAAGCCGGTAAGGCGCCAGCAGCTCGGCCCCAGCCGCCGACACCCGCGGCCGCACCTCCATCGGCTGCCAAGCCGTCAGCGCCTCAGCCCAAGGCAACGACCGCGCCGCAGGCGCACCAAGCCAGTGCGCCGCCCCACGCAGCGCCACCGCCTGAGCACCAGCCCCAAACCCTGGCATACGCCGAGCAGTCTCATGGGGCCAAGTCCACACCGAGCCGGAGCTCGCGAGACACGAGCCACTGGACTGGTTGGCCATCCCCATCATTGCAGCCCTGATCGCGGCAATCCTGTTCTGGAAATACCGCCGCGAACCCGGGGAAGTGCCAAGCGGTCCGGAGGCCAGGGCCCCACAGGCCGCCGAGGATTTCTCCAGGCTCCCGGTGGACGAGGCGGTCGCGCGCCTCGAGAGCGACGCGGCCCGGGGCCTTTCCACAGGCGAGGCGAGGCGCAGACTGGAGGAGGTCGGCCCGAACGCCCTGGAGGAGAAGCAGGTCACCATGCTGGAGCGGGTCCTGCCTTTCTTCTGGGGACCGATCCCCTGGATGATCGAAGCGGCGGCCCTGCTCTCCACCCTCACCCAGGATTGGAAGGACTTCACCGTCATCATGGCCCTTCTGATCTTCAATGCCTTGATCGGTTTTTGGGAGGAGTCCAGCGCAGCCAACGCCCTCGCGGCACTGAAGAGTCAGCTGGCGGTGCGGGCGCGCGCGCGCAGAGACGGCCGCTGGCAGGAGGTCGCCGCATCGGACCTGGTGCCCGGTGACATCATCCGCATACGTGCGGGTGACATCATTCCCGCAGACGCCAAGCTGATGGACGGGGACTACCTGAGCGTGGACCAGTCCGCCCTCACGGGTGAGTCCCTGCCCGTCAATAAGGAGTCGGGGGAGGTGGCCTTCTCCGGCTCGGTCGCCAAGCAGGGGGAGATGGTGGCCCTGGTGACCGCCACCGGCGTCAACACCTTCTTCGGGCGCACAGCAAAGCTGGTAGAGTCCGCGGGCGCCAAGTCCCATCTGCAGGAGTCGGTGCTTCAGATCGGCAACTTCCTGATCGTATTCGCCATCGTCCTGATCGCGATCCTGGTGTCCGTCAAGATCTTCTACGGCGCATCGCCGCTGCACGTCTTGAAGCTCGCCCTGGTCCTGCTGGTGGCATCCATTCCGGTGGCAATGCCGGCGGTGCTGTCGGTCACCATGGCGCTCGGTGCCCTCGCCCTGTCCAAGCTGAAGGCCATCGTCTCGCGCATGGAATCGATCGAAGAGATGGCGGGGGTGGATATCCTCTGCTCCGACAAGACAGGGACACTCACCGTCAACCGGCTCACCCTGGGGGTACCAAAGCCCTTCGGCGTGCAACCGCAGGAGCTGATTCTGGTCGGGTCGCTGGCGTCCAAGGCCGAAAATAATGACCCCATCGATCTCGCGGTGATCGGAGGGCTGAAAGACCCCGCCGCGGTCGAGGCTTACGAGCAGCTCGAGTTTGCCCCCTTCGACCCCGTCTCCAAGCGGACCGAGGCGACGGTCAAGGGTCCCGACGGCGAGACCTTCCGGGTTACCAAGGGGGCGCCTCAGGTCATCATGGATCTGAGCCAGCTCTCGGGGGAGCGCAGGGAGCGCGCAGAGAGGCTGGTGGACGATGCCGCAGAGGTGGGCTACCGGACGCTGGGGGTTGCCCGCAGCAGCGGCGGGGAGAGCTGGGAATTCCTCGGCATCCTGCCCCTGTTCGATCCCCCGCGGGAGGACTCTGCCGCGACCGTCGCCGAGGCGAAGCGTTATGGGCTGGCAGTCAAGATGATCACGGGTGACAACCTCGCCATCGCCAAACAGATCTCGGGACAGCTGGACATCGGCACCAACATCCTCGCCGGCGACACCCTGTTCGCGGGCGGCGTCTCCCATGGGGAGGTGCCCGCCGCCTCGGCCCGGCTCATCGAGCATGCGAACGGCTTTGCGCAGGTCTTCCCGGAGCACAAGTACGGAATCGTCAAGGCCCTGCAGCAACGCAACCACATCGTGGCCATGACCGGGGACGGGGTCAACGACGCACCCGCCCTCAAGCAGGCGAACGTGGGGATAGCCGTCTCGGGGGCCACCGACGCCGCGCGTGCCGCTGCGGCCCTCGTGCTCACCGCACCCGGCCTGTCGGTAATCACCCACGCGGTGGAGGAGTCGCGCCGAATCTTCGAGCGCATGATGAGCTACATCATCTACCGCATCGCGATGAGCATCGACATCATGCTGTTCGTCGTGCTGGCGAGTCTGGTCTTCAGCTTCTTCCCGCTGACGGCCATCATGCTGGTGGTGCTCGCCCTGCTGGACGATGTGCCCATCATGTCCATCGCCTACGACAATACGGAGCCGGAGGCCCATCCGGTGCGTTGGAACCGGGCGCGCAGCT
>JARRNE010000622.1:0-2451 GCA_037385305.1 Chromatiaceae bacterium
AGCCGTGTGTCGTATCCAGGTACGCAGCCCGTACGGAAAGCTCCCAAGCGTAGACCTGATATCGAATGGTCAGGGGACCGTGCGGGTAGCCGAGGTGCCAGGTCTGCTTATCCAGCTTCTCCAGATCGACCGGTCCGGTGGAGTCGGTCGCCTCGATCCTGACGATGTTCTTGGCGCAGTCCCGGATCATGTAGCTGCCCGGAATCCATGCGGCCATGTCCAGGACCAGGCTCGGGACATGGGGCCTTGGAATCTCCAGCTCGACGGCATACAGATGCGCCTGCGGCGACGCCGGGCGGACACGGTAGGTGAGGTCGAAGTCGGCGGTCATGGGGATAGGGGAACAGGGTTGTCGGTTCGTTTGTCGCAGTCTTCCCCTCGCTCATCCGCAGCTCGTCCTAACGGAGGATGGTTGCTGTTGCGCGGCCTCCTCAGCGCCTCGCAAGGGGACAGCGCGGATTATAGACGGGGGACCGGTCCAGGGCGTTCGGCCAGAGGCAAGTCGCGGTTAACAAGCAGACCGAAAAGTCCAGCTGCGGACCCTTTGCCGGCCGGGTGAAGAGCGCCCGGGCGCGGTGGGCAAGGGTATCCGCAGGGAACCCGGCGTTGCCTGACAGCTGGCGCCGGATCGGCGTGACCGCAAACGGTGAGATCCTGAGCCTCATCTACGGCATCTAAGCCGCTATAACCCGCTGCCGGAACCCTGTGGTCCTATTCAGCGTAGCATCTTGTCCAGGCGCACCACGTCCTCCTCGAAATCACGGGAGAGGTGAAAACTGCGTTTGCGAAACAGCTCGAGCATTCGTACATTCGCCGGATCGGTCTCGGCAACGACCGAGGTGACTCCCCAGGCTCTGGCAACCTGTATGGAATAGTCCAGCAGCATGCCCCCCAGACCCCGGCCCTGCCAGGGGTCTGCCACCAGCACGGCGAACTCGGCAGTCATGTGGTCCGCATCCGCGGACAGCCCGCCGACGCCGATCAGCTTCCGCTCTCCGCGGAGCGTGGCCTCAGCGACGATCGCAAGTTCCCGCTGGTAGTCGATGTAGCAATAGCGTGCCGCCATCTCGTGGGTGGTGCTCTTGAACAGGGAGCGGAAGCGGAAGCGGATCGACTGCGGGGACATCATCTTCAGCAGCTCGTGCCACAGGGGCTCGTCCTCGGGCTTGATGGGCCGGAGCACCACGGGGGTTCCGTCCTTGAGGGTCGCGGGGCGCACGTACTCCTCGGGGTACGGGCAGATCGCAAGGTGCGAGTATTGTCGGGCTCGGCCGAGCAGGCGGGTGTCCAGCACAATGCGTGCATCCACGGCCACCACGTCGTGCGGGGTGACGAGCAGCGGATTCACGTCCAGCTCGCGGATCTCCGAGTAATCGGCCACCAAATAGGAGAAACGCATGAGGATCTCGATGAGCCGGTCCAGGTTGACCCCCGGGTGTCCCCGGTAACCCTGCAGCAGCGGCCAGGAGCGCAGGGACTCGAGCATGCGCCGCGCGAGCCGCTCGTTGAGCGGCGGGAGCCCCAGGCTGCGGTCCAGATACATGTCCGTGGCGATTCCGCCCATGCCCACCATGATCACCGCCCCGAAGGTGGGGTCCCTCTTGGCGCCCATGATCATCTCCACCCCGTCGCGGATGTCGACCATATGTTGCACCGTGACCCCTTCCACGGCGGCGTCGGGGCGCAGATTGCGCGCCCGTGAGATGATGCCGGCGCAGGCACCCCGTACCTCCTCATCGTTCTGCAGGTTGAGCGCCACCCCGCCCACCTCGGTCTTGTGCAAGACCTGCGGCGAGAGGACCTTGACCACCACCGGGTAGCCGCAGCGGCGGGCCGCCGCTACCGCGGCATCGCCGCTCGTCGCGTTGTATGTCCTGTTGACCGGGATGTGGTAGGCCTTGATCAGGGCCTTGGACCGCTTCTCGCTGAGGACCTCGACACGCTCCGTGATCAGGTTGCGGAAGCGCCGCCGCACCGTCTGGCGGTTGAAGGTGAACTCGAGCGGGATGTTTCGGGGGGTCTCATAGAGGGTCTCCAGGTTGCGCGCATAGGAGACCAGGTGCATGAAGGCCCGCACCGCCCCCTCGGGGGTGGTGTAGGCTGGAATCCCGGCGTGGCTCAGCATCCGAAGCCCGTCCTGCACGCGGCGCCCTCCCATCCAGGCGGCGAGGATGGGCTTGTCTGTGCGGCCCGCGATGTCCCCCACGAGCTCCGCGCTGACTGTCGGGTCAGTCATTGCCTGCGGCGCAAGGATGACCAGCACCGCGTCGACTCCGGCATCCTCGAGCACCAACTCGGTTGCCTCGCCGAATCGCTTCGGAGGCGCATCGTCCAGGATATCGACCGGATTGCCCCGGGACCATGCGGGCGGGAGAACGGCGTCGAGCCGCTGAAGGGTTTCCTCGGCAAGGGTGGCCAGTATCCCCTGGCGGCTGAGCAGGGCATCGGCGG
>JARRNE010000622.1:2501-3363 GCA_037385305.1 Chromatiaceae bacterium
GCGATGACTGCAGGGCCTCCCGCGTTGGTAACGATGGCCAGGCGTGCCCCGGGCGGAGGGCGCTGGCGCGCCAGCAGCTCCGCACAGTCAAAGACATCGTCGATGTGCCCCACCCGTACGATGCCGGCGCGTTCGAAGGCGGCCTGGTAGACGGCATCCTCTGCCGCCATCGCGCCGGTGTGGGAGGCGGCAGCCTGGGCCGACTCCGCGAAGCGGCCGGACTTGAAGGCGACGATGGGCTTGGTCCTGGCGAAGGCGCGGGCGGCGGACAGGAACCCTCGCGCCTCGTCCAGCGACTGCATGTAGAGGATGATGGAGCGGGTGCCCGGGTCGGACCCGAAGTAGTCGATCAGGTCCCCGAAGCCGACGTCCAGCATGTTGCCCACGGAGACGAAGTAGGAGAACCCGATGTCCTGGTCCAGCGCCCAGTCGAGGACTGAGGTGGACAAGGCGCCGGACTGGGAGATGAGAGCGACGTGCCCCTTCCTCGGGGTGGCGGGGGCGAAGCTGGCGTTGAGACCGTGACTCGGGACAATCAAGCCCAGGCAGTTGGGCCCGATGATGCGCATCCCGTCGCAGCGGCTCGCCTCCTTAGCGATACGCCGCTCCAGCTCCCGACCCTCCTCCCCCGCCTCGCGAAACCCCGAGGAGACGATCACTAGCCCCAGGATGCCCTTCCGGGCACATTCGCGCACCCAGTTGGGCACAGTCGCGGCGGCCGTACAGATGACTGCGAGGTCTGGCGTGCGGGGCAGGTCGTTGAGGGTGGGGTAGGCCAGGATCCCCTGCACGGACTCCTGCTCGGCGTTGACGGGATAAACGACCCCTCCGAACCCGGAGCTCACAAGGTTGCGCAGCACGA
>JARRNE010000623.1:0-3368 GCA_037385305.1 Chromatiaceae bacterium
ACCAGAGGCGGAAGCGGTCGAGATACAGGTAGACCACGGGCGTGGTGTAGAGGGTCAGGAGCTGACTGAGCGTCAGTCCGCCGACAATCGCGATCCCCAGGGGGACCCGAAGCTGCGCTCCTTCGCCGCCGCCGAGCGCCAGAGGAAGGGCGCCCAGCATGGCGGCGAGGGTGGTCATCATGATGGGACGGAAACGCAGCAGGCACGCCTGATAGATCGCCGCGTCCGGTGGGATGCCCTGGGTGCGCTCGGCGTCCAGGGCGAAGTCGACCATCATGATCGCGTTCTTCTTTACGATCCCGATCAGCAGGATGACGCCGATCAGGGCCATGATGGTGAAGTCCTCACCGAAGGCGAGCAGGGCCAGCAGGGCGCCGACCCCAGCCGACGGCAGGGTCGAGAGAATGGTGATCGGATGCACGTAGCTCTCGTAGAGGATGCCGAGCACGATATACACCGTCACCAGCGCCGCGAGGATCAGCCAGGGCTGGGACTGCAGCGAGGCCTGGAAGGCGCGGGCGGTGCTCTGAAAGCCCCCGTGGATGGCGGCCGGTATCCCGATGCCGAGTATGGTCTCTTCGACCGCCCTGACGGCGTCGCTGAGTGACTCGCCCGGGGCGAGGTTAAAGGAGATGGTGCTTGCGACGAACTCGCCCTGGTGATTGACCGCGAGCGATGTCGTCGTTGGCTCGTGGCGGCTGATCGCGGCCAGGGGCACCTGGTTTCCCGTCGGGCTGCGGACCTGGATCTCAGCGAGCGAGCTCGCCCGCTGTAAATACTCCGGAGCGACCTCCATGACCACGTGGTACTGGTTGAGCGGCGCATAGATGGTCGAGACCTGCCGCTGGCCGAAGGCATCGTAGAGGGTCGCGTCGATGAGCTGGGTCGTCAGCCCGAGACGGCTTGCGGTGTCGCGGTCGATCGTCAGGGTCGTCTGCAGGCCTGACGTCCGCGAGCTCCGGGCGCTCGGCGAGTGCCCGTTCGAGCTTCGGAGTCCATTCCTTCAGCTCGTCGATGTTGTCGCCTTGAAGCGTGTACTGGTACTGGGCGGAGCCGGAACGCCCGCCCATGCGGATGTCCTGGATGGACCGGAAGTAGAGGCTCGCGCCCGGCTCCTTGGCAAGCTTGCCGCGCAGCCGCGCGATCACCTCGTCGGCGGAGACCTTGCGCTCGGCCAGCGGCTTCAGGGTGACGCACATGAAGCCCGAGTTGCGCCGGCCACCCCCCGTGATGCCCACGACGGTGGCGACCGCCGGGTCCTCGCGCACGATCCGCATGAAATCCGAGAGCTTCTGACTCATCGCCTGGAAGGAGATGCTCTGGTCGGCCACGATCGAGCCGCTCAGCCGGCCGGTGTCCTGCTGGGGAAAAAACCCCTTGGGGACGATGGCGTACAGGTAGACGTTCAGGGCGATGGTCGCCGCCAGCGTCAGCATGGTCAGGCGGGGGTGTCGCAGCGCCACCCGCAGGCTCCGGCGGTAATGGTCGTGGAGCCAGCCAAAGGCCGCCTCCATGGCGCGCATGAACCATCCCTTACGGGTCTCCGATTGGGGCCGAAGCAGCCGAGCAGCCATGGTCGGAGTGGTCGTCAGGGACACCACGAGCGAGATCAGTACCGCGACCGAAAGCACCACTGCGAGCTCCCGGAACAGCCGGCCGACGATCCCCCCCATCAGGAGCACCGGGAGGAAGACTGCGATCAGGGACAGGCTCATCGAGAGCACGGTGAAGCCCACCTCCCGCGCTCCCTTCACCGCCGCATCGAAGGGCGACATGCCCCGCTCGATGTGCCGCGAGATGTTCTCCAGGACCACGATCGCGTCGTCGACGACGAAGCCGGTCGCAATGGTCAGAGCCGTGAGCGACAGGTTGTCGACGCTGTAGCCGGCCAGGTACATGACGCCGAACGTCCCGATCAGGGACACTGGCACCGCCACCGCCGGGATCATGGTGGTGCGGGCTTTGCGCAGGAACAGAAAGACCACCAGGAGCACCAGGGTGACGGCAATCGCGAGCGCCTTCTCCACGTCATGTATGGAGGCGCGGATCGTGGGGGTGCGATCCATCACCACCTCGAGGTTGATCGCCCGGGGGATGGATGTCCTCAGCATCGGCAGGACCTCCCGGATTCGGCCGACCGTCTCGATGATGTTGGAGCCCGGCTGCCCGGTGATGATGAGGAGTACGGCGGGGCGGCCGTCCGAGAGACCCGCATGGCGCACGTCCTCGACCGAGTCCACCACCTCGGCCACGTCCGAGAGGCGCACGGGGGCCCCATTGCGATAGGCGATGATCAGAGGCGCGAACTCCGCGGCCGTCTTGGACTGGTCGTTGGCGTAAATCTGCCAGTGCCGCGTGTCGTCTTCGACCGAGCCCTTGGGACGGTTCGCGTTGGCGGTTGCCAGCGCGATGCGCACCACCTCCAGACCGATTCCATAGCTGTTCAAGGCTGTCGGGTTCAGCTCGACCCGGACGGCGGGCAGGGAGCTGCCTCCGACCCGCACCTCGCCGACCCCCTGGACCTGCGAGATCTTCTGGGCCAGCACTGTGGAAGCCGCGTCGTACATCTGACCCTGGTTCTGGGTATCCGAGGTCAGGGACAGGATCATGATCGGGGCGGCTGCCGGGTTGACCTTGCGGTAGCTCGGATTGGTGCGCAGGCTGCTTGGCAGGTCCGCTCGCGCCGCGTTGATCGCGGCCTGAACGTCCCGCGCGGCACCGTCGATGTCGCGATCCAGGTCGAACTGCAGGGTGATGCGGGTGTTGCTAAGGGAGCTCGAGGATGTCATCTCGGCCACCCCGGCGATGCGCCCGAGGCGGCGCTCCAATGGGGTGGCTACCGTGCTCGCCATGGTCTCCGGGCTTGCGCCGGGCATGGATGCACGGACCGAAATGGTCGGAAAGTCCACCTGTGGCAGGGGAGCGACCGGCAACAGCGGGAAGGCGAAGACCCCCGTCAGGGCGAGCCCCAGGGTCAGCAGGGTCGTTGCGACCGGGCGGCGGATGAAGGCCTCGGTGAAATGCATTGCCTGCCGCGTCTCAGCGAATTTGGCCCGCTCTCGACATGCGCTCAGGGCCTCTTGAACCACGAAGGACACGAAGCGCACGAAGGGGCTTTGCCGGAAGACTCACTGGAACTCCGGGTAACCCGCTGCCATGCAGCAGCGATTTTGTTAAGAGGCTGTCTGAAAAGTTCAGGTCGCCTTGGCGAGCCTCCTGACCATGATCTGAATCATGGCGATTCGGACCCACGCTTCCGAGGTCTCGCACAAGACCTCAAAGTCCTTGCTCAAGCGGCGCGAGCGATTCAGCCAGCCGAAGGTCCGTTCCACAATCCGGCGCCATTGCAGGACCTTGAAGCCGCTTTT
>JARRNE010000624.1:0-3849 GCA_037385305.1 Chromatiaceae bacterium
ACAAACGTCCGCAACACTGACGGAGGAGGTAACACCTGTGCAAACGCTCGCAAGCTACCGCAGTCGCCACGCGGAGCTCACGCAGATGGTGACGGATCTCAATGCGATCATGACACCGGAAAACCTGCGGATCCGACCGAACGCCAGGACCGCCTATGAGCTGCTCTGTGATCTCGCGGACAAGGTGAAGGCCCACCTTGCCGAAGAAGACCGGGGTCTATATCCAAATCTCCTGATTCACGAGGACCCCAAAATCAAATCGATCGCGTGGGGTTTCATCCGCGGCGAGAAGCCCTTACGCAAGACGTTCGACGACTACCACAAGAAATGGCTCAAGAACTGCGACTTCAACTTCACGGATCAGTTCATGCGGGAGACGCGCGAAGTCTTCGACTTGGTGCTCTACCGTATCGAGCGCGAGGAGCAGGTCCTGCTCCCGAAGCTGTTAGAGATCGGGGTGTTCACCGAGGCCCGCCAATGACGGATGTCCTGGGCGCGCCGAGTGCTCGATGTCTTGCCACAGAACGATCCGTTCCGGGTGTCTGAACCCGGCTTCTTCGACCCTGCCCTGAAGGCCGGCGGCTGGGATCCCAGAGCCGGCCTTTTTTGGGCTTACCGACGCGAGTCCGTTAGAATCCGCCCTCTCCGAGTCTGAAAGGGCGCCCTTTGAGCCAACTCGCCGTCATCGGCGGATCCGGGTTTGCTTCCATGCAGCGACTGGAGCTGCTGCGGGAAGAGCGGCCTGGCACGCCCTATGGACCGACCTCCGCGCCGGTGCTGTATGGTCGGCTAGGGGATTTGGAGCTGCTCTTTCTGCCGCGGCATGGGGCCGAGCACAGCATCCCGCCACATCGCATCAACTACCGGGCCAATCTCTGGGCGCTGAAGGATCTGGGCGCCGAACGCGTTGTCGGCCTGGCAGCGGTTGGCGGCATCGGTACGATGTATGGCCCTGGGGTGGTCGCCGTGCCCGACCAGCTGATCGACTACACCTACGACCGGGAGCACACCTGTTACGACGGCGACAGTGGTGAGGTCGTCCACGTCGACTTCACGAAACCCTATTGTGAGGACTTGCGCCAGACCCTGCTGGCAGCGGCACGTGCCGCTGCCATCGATTTCGTCGCGGGTGGGACTTACGGTGCCACTCAGGGTCCTCGGCTCGAGACGGCAGCCGAGGTCCGCCGTCTGGAGCGGGACGGTTGCCACCTCGTGGGTATGACGGGCATGCCTGAGGCAGCCTTGGCTCGGGAGCTTGGGCTCTGCTACGCCTGTTGTGCCTTCGTGGTCAACTGGGCTGCGGGAAAGGCGGGAGGCGAGCTTCGGATGGAGGACATCGAGGCCGCCGTGCGCCGCGGTGCCGAGACAGTGGGCCGCCTGCTGGCCGCCATCCCTTCCTGAGGCCTGCGCACCCGACCCCAAAGCCGCAAGACGTCGAGGGCAGTGCGTGATGAGGATATTCAGATGGCGTCGAAGGCTTGCGGGGTGGATCCAAATGTCCCTATGGGGCCTGGTCTTCGTTGGCGGGACATCTGTGGCAGGAGGCCGGCCACCCCTCATCGCGGTCCCCGTATCCACCCAGAAGGAGCGCAGTGGCGCTGGGGTCATCTGTTCTCTACGCATCGGCTCCGCACACGCCGCAGCGACCCGCACCTGCCGGCCAAGGAGGGGCGAGGATCCCCCAGGTCGGGACAACGCCGCACCGCAAGGCTGCGGCATCGGTGTGGTTCGAGCGGCCCGCACTGGCCACAACGGCAGCAAAGGCGGAGGCGGCCAGCGAAGGGCAGACGTCCGCATCCAATCACGCGCAGGGTGAGGAAGGGCAGGGCGGTGGGGCTGAATCCGCCGTCGCTCGTCAGGTGAGTCACGCTGAAGCGCAGGCCTTCGCGAAGGCGGTACTGAGCGAGCCCGCGTCTGCAAAGGACGGCGACGAGGCTGGCTCGGGCACGCCGACACCATCTCAAGAGGGGGCGCAGGCCAATGCGACGTCATTGCGCACTCCCGCGCCGCACGTGCTGGCACCGCCCAATGCCCGTGTACTCGCCGACTATGCCGCCAGGCGCAGGGCGGCCGTCCAGGCAATGCGGCAGTGCTGGCAGGCCCCCCCTATACCTCCTCCTGTGATGCCTCCTTACGGCGCCTATCCTTATCCGCCAGCCTATTACTACTTCCCGTGGCCATAACTCCCGGCTCGATCGAGCGCCCACCGGTCTCGGAAGCGCTGGGGTTACGGGGGCGAGCCCTTAGGGACTGCCATCCTGGGCCCAAATGCGAGGGCCCCCTCCCTCAATCGGCGGCTTGCGCCCGATGCTTCGCGGCGATAAAGGCGCTGTGGAAGAAGTCTCGGATTTGCGCCAGCATCGGTCTTGACTCGTCGGTCTGACGCGCAGCCTCGGTAGTAGTTGTGCGATCACCAGTTGGTCTGAGCCCCTGCAGGGCGGAGAATTCCGCACCGGGGATATCCTGCAGACTCGCAAGCGTTTGTCAGCGTCCTTTAGCCCTTTCGCCGGCGCCGGGATAGCCTGTCAACACGCCTCCTTTGGATACTGGCTGCAGAGCCTGCCCGCAACGGCGACAGAGGTAGAGCTGGCCCGCCTGAACGCGATTGTGGCGGATGCTGCTTAGTTGGTGCGCGCGGCAGCCGCAATGGTAGTCGTAGTGGCGCAGGCGGCGAGTCTGGAGGCCGTCCACCTCGAAGCTGTGGCACCGCTCGGGGGCTGCCCCGAAGAGCCGCATCACGGTCTGCCACTCCCCGCCGTGCGGTCTGCGGGGCGGGCCGTGGACGTGGAATACCACCACGTGCGCAGTCTCGTGGGGTACGGTTTGAGCCAGAAAGGCCGATGGATGGCGGATCAAGAGTGCCGCGTTGTAGCGCACCAGACAGGTGCGGTCGCGGACGATTCTCACCTGACCCGCGGCCTTTCCCCGCAGGTCGAAGCGAATGCTCGGCACAGCAATCTTTGCCCGGAAATGGCCCGCAGCGACCCCGAGCAGCCGAAGCGTGTGCTCTGCGGCCTGGTGTTCCAGCTCCCCGTTTCGAGGCAGCTCCTGTCTGGTTCGCCCGTTGCGCATCCGCGCAAGGATAGCGCAGCACCGGCGCCGCCGTGGGATGTTTTGCCGGCCGGGGCGGGAGCCGTGGCCTCTGTGCCGCCCCGCTCGGGTACGAGGTCGCCCCGCCGCAGCTCAAGGCGGTTCGAAGGGGGTACCCGCAGGCAGTCAAATGTGTCGGCCGCGCCTGGGACCGGCAACTTCCCCGAGCACGCGGATGCTGTTGCGGCTCCCGGAGCCTTTTGATTACGCTCCGCCCAACGCCAGCGACGATGGAGGCGGATACGCCGGTGGATAAAGGGGCAGCAACTCTCCCAATCCGCATCCTTCACCTTTCGGATATCCATTTCCGCCCCGGGCGGGCGTGGGACTCGGACCCCGTGCTGCACCACCTGGCGCGCTTTGTCGCGGGCGATGCTTCTGCCGGTCTGGCGCCCGACCTCGTCGTGCTTACAGGCGATCTGGCCTTTTCGGGCCAGGCGGACGAGTACGAGCTGGCCCGCATTTGGCTCGAACGAGAATTGTGGCCGGCCTCTGCCCCGCGACCGCTTGCTGCTTGTTCCAGGGAACCATGATGTCGACCGCGGGGCGATCGGGACCGTCGCCCGGATGGTGCAAGACGGGCTGATCGAAAATCAGAATCAGAACGAGGTGGCCGAGGTGCTCGGCGACGCGGGCCACCGTGAAGTTCCGATCAGGCGGCACGCGGCTTATCTGAGCTTCTACGGGAGCTGGCTCGGGGGGCCCCAGACCGTGCCCTGGTGGCAGAAGCGGGTCGACATCCGCGGTCAGCGTGTCCAC
>JARRNE010000625.1:0-4027 GCA_037385305.1 Chromatiaceae bacterium
GTCGCACGCCGGCGGTCCGCGTGCCGGGCCAATCGGTGGCGGCTGAGCCAGCTCGCCGATAGAAGGGAGAATGTGCTCTACCGGCGTGGCCTCGGTGATGAAGGCGACGGTGCGCATGTTGGCGCGGCAGTAGGGACAGACCAGTAGCTGGATTTCTGATCCTAATGTGCCAGTGAGCGGCCGCTTTGTGATCCTGTCCTGCCCAATGCCACGATGTTGCGGGTGACCGGTTATGGCCGTTTCCGGACAGCCCGGTCCGTACAGGCCCGAAAGTTTCCGGTCGGCAGCGTCCTGACCGTGGCGTTCGAGCTCGACGGCCAGAACTTCACCGCGCTGAACGGCGGGCCGCTCGTCAAGCTCAACGAAGCGGTCTCATTTCAGGTGAGCTGCGAGACCCAAGCGGAGCTGGACTACCGCGAGCTTCCGCATCGGGGGAAGTACGGCTATGGCGTCTGACGACTGCGTCGGCACCCAGACCCGATTCGAGGGGTTCGAGCTCTCCCTGACCGCCGCTGACGAGGCCGAGGCAGAGTGCTGTTTCACCGCTCGTGCCGACGGCGGCCACGTGAACATGCCGCTCGGCAAAACCTCTTTCTCCGTGAGCTTCGGCATGCTCGCTGATCGCTTCGGGGTCGCGTGGATGGTGATTGTCCTGCGGCAATAGCCGTACGCCAGCTTGAGAGGATGGCTGGATTTCGTTCCCATCGATCGCCTGCTCTACCCGGCCCGGAACGCAAGGAGCGGCATGTCCCGAATGGATCCCCATCGCCCGGAAGGTGCGGAGCACCGCGGTCCACGGCCTTGGCCTCGCGTCTCCGGGAGCCGGCTCGCGTCGGGGCTCGGCCGGAGCTCAGGGCAGGGGGTCGTCACGTACGGTGGGAACCCAACCAAGGCCAGGGGCGTTAACGCACCTGCTTCGACGTGAAACCGCGGAAAGACGTCGCGTCGCGTTAACGCAACAGTGTTTGCTGCGGCGCGACGCCGGCTGCGCAGCCCTCAGGGACCGTCTGCTCGCAGATGCCGATAGGGCGGGTCGGTCCGCAGCCTCGCGTCTTCCAGGGGGCCGCCCAGGGTGAAGTGATAGAGCGACTGCCAGCGGGTATCCTTGATGCCCAGCAGGTCATGCGCCGCGTCGTCGAAGAAGCAGCCGATGCCCGTCCCACGGAGCCCGATCGCCTCGGCTTCCAGGTAGAGGACCTGGCCAATGAGGCCACATTCCCAGAAAAGGTCGCGATAGCACAAGGGTCCTTCGGCCAGGGAGGCGTCGAATCGGGCGAGCATGGCGACGGCGAAGCAGCTGTCCGCGGCGATCTCCTGGTGACAGGCAAGGCTGCGGGCAATTGCCTGAACGTCTCCTTCCGCCAGCCGATAGAGGCCGAGATGCGGGGGCGCGCCAGACACCGGCTCCCAACGCCAGTCGCGCTGCAGGCTCTCCTTCAGCTCCGCGAGGGAGGTAGGATCTCTGACCAGGGCATACAGGCCCGGCGCCACGCCCTCGATGCGGTGGGCGAAGAGTGCGAGGTTCACCTGCGGCGGTCCGGGCCAGCAATCGAACGGGGGCAGCGAAGACCGAGGCAGCAGGGCGTCCAGCATCGCAAACCAGGCGTCGGCTGGCAGGCTGGTGTGTCCGTCGAAGGCCACGGCACTGCGCCGCCCTCGGATGAGATCGGCGGCGGTCGCCCGGCACGTGTGGGCAGGGAGCGCGGGGAACGTGGGCAGGGCTTGCTCCGGCACGGGCTGCGGCGCGCACAGGCGCTCACACGCCTGGTGGACGAGGTCAAGGCCCTCCCAGCTCACGTGGCCGGAGCTCAAGCGATTGGCCTTGCCCTGGAATCGGCGGGGCATTCGTCGAAGCGCATCGATCTCAGCCATGTCCGGGCGCCCGCATCCTACCCAGAGCGCCAGATCCGCGGCCTCCCGCTCGTCCGGATCGAATTCGGCCTCACGGTCCACCCCCAGCACGAACGCCAATTCCGCATCGGTCCATGGGAGCGGCTCGACGTGCCACCCGAGCGTTGCCGCCGCATAGGAGACGGCCGCCATTGCATGACCGACATCGTGCTGGCAATAGCGGTAGGCACGCAGGCCATACTTCCATGCCTCGCGCCAATGGATACTCGTCAGCGCGAGGACGACCCCGTCGTGCGGGCGCACGTCGGGGCGGGCCGCGTCGTCCCGGGCGCGCAGCTCCAGACAGTGATCATGGCTTCGGTAGTGATAGACACCACCCGGCAGGCGCGGACGCTCGCCGGTGACCAGGTAGCATTCGGTCGGATGGAGGTTGCCGCTCGAGGGATTGCAGCGCAAGGCCCAGCGCGCATCGCCGTATGACTTCCATGCCGACAGGCCGAAGGAGAGCTCCAACAAGAGCCCCAGATGCTTCAAGTCCACCCGCGAGGCCGCACCGCGTTGACCGGCCCGGACCGCCGAGAAAGGCACGGAGCATTCGTCGGCGCTGAGCGGCAAGGCAACGACTGGCGCCCCTTCGAACACCCGAAAGGGATCGGGCTGGGTCTTCCAGTCTAGACGCCCGGGTCCGGGCGCAGAGCGCTCGGGATGGTGCTTGCTGGCGAGGTGATAGGCATAAATGCGCTCGAGCCTGGAGTTCGTCATGGTGTCGCGTCTAGTGACGGCGCCGGGGCCGATGGGTCTCGTGCCGGATATCGGAGGTGCAGTTGGGTCAAATCTATCAGATTCGGCAGAAGCCCTCCGAGATCCACGGCGTCCAGCCGCAGACGCCTCGGGCGGGGGCGAGAGCGAGGTGCACTCCGAGGATCTGCCTCACCCGGCGGCAAAGTCCATGACGCGCTGAGGTCCGAGCCAGATGGTCTCAATGCCGGGCTCGTGGGGGCAGCTGCCGTCTACGAGCCTGTCGGCGGCGGTGTGAGCATTGAGGTGCTCCGCCGGATCGCAGGGCCATCGTTCCCGGCGTGCGCGGCTTTGTGGCCGCCAGCCCGCCCGTCCTGTCGCCGGCCGCGGACGAGAAGAGGCGCCCGGCGAGCGGTCAGCAATGCGGACTCTAGTCGCCCAGCTCGCCCGCGGTGCGGGTGGTGCGGAACAGCAGCCACAAGCCCAGGGTTAAAGCGATCACTTGGGCCGCAAGGGTCAGTAACAAGGTCAGGAGGCTTACCAGGTCGACGGCCGAGACCCAGTTGGCAGACCTCCCGATCGTGGTCTGGATGGCAGGGATTCCGGCTCGCCAGGCTGGACTCGGTGGGACGGGTGGCCGGATCGGCCAAGCTCTTGGCAATTCTGGTATACCGATAAAACCAGACGATAAGGAAGAGGAGGAGCAGCAGGTCGGCCAGGCTCAAGTACTCGACAAGCGGCAGGCCGGCGCGGGGGTTGATCACGCTGCCTGAAAACAGGAATACGTAGAGCATGACCAGCAGCGGAATGGAGCCCAACACCAGCTGTGACCAGAATCCGGTCCAACCCAACAGGGTGAAGGTCCTGCCCAGACTCTCGGCCTTGGAGGCATGCAGACCCGCAACAAGTCGCCCCAGCATTCGCAGCTCCCTCGTATCTTCGGTCGGCCTCAAGGGAGGTGCCTTCTGTTCGTTTATCAGTAGGTGCATCATGTCGAGACCCTACCAATCACGCGAGGTCATGAGGCGCGTCCCAAGCCAACCGGCCCGGTACAGCCGAAGTGATCAGTGCTCCCTTAGGGGCGGCCGGCGGCTAATGAGAATAGGGGCCGGATGGAGGAAATCCAAGCGCCTGCGCAGATATGGCCCCTAGGGAAGCACCGATATGTTCGGCGAATGGCGGAGCATACGCATTCAGATCAGCACCTTGCAGGGCCATAGGCGCAGGAAATCAGTACTGATCGGTGCTTCCCTGGGGGTCGTCGCCGTCAAACAAGGCGGGGGCCGCCGCCCTGTCGACGGGTGTCCGTCCGTTACCCTCGGCGCCGCTCGCGGCCAGTCCCGCGTGCGTGCCCACCGCCGGCAGCATGTCCTGGAAAGCGACACCGTATAGCTCCCAGATGGTGAGAAACAGCGATGCAACCACCGGGCCGATGAAC
>JARRNE010000626.1:0-4581 GCA_037385305.1 Chromatiaceae bacterium
CAAGGGATCGCCGAGCCGAGCGTCATCGGCTCGGCGACCGGGGCGATGGTGACCGTGGTGAAGGCCGAGGGCGTCGGCTACGGGGCGACCGGCGACCTGACACCGGCAGGGCTGCGAGCCGCTGCCGAGCGTGCGATCCACTGGGCCGGTGAGCACGCACGCCTCGGCCTGTTCGACGCCGAGTTCTTCCCCCGCTCCGACCTCCGAAGAGATTACTCCTCCCAGATCGGCGAGCCTTGGGAATCCCTGTCCAGCGCGGACAAGCTCGGGCTGCTTCAGGACGCATGCAATGCCCTCGAGATCGACGGGCGCATCGTGGACTGGTCCGCCTGGCTCGGGCACCGGCGGGTCTCCCAGCTCCTGGTCACAAGCGGTGGCGGTCGGGTCCTGCAGCGGTTCGAGGTCCTGAACCCGGGCCTCGCCGCCGTGGCCAACGCCGGCAGTCACACCCAGCGGCGCACGGGCGGCGGGGCGGACTGGGGCAGGCAAGGCGGGCTCGAGGGATTGGCGGCGGTCGGCTTCCCCGGGGACGCGCAGCGAATCGCGGAAGAGGCCGTCGCTCTGCTCTCCGCGCCGGAATGCCCCACCGGCACGATGGACCTGGTGCTGCTCCCGAGCCAGATGGTGCTGCAGATCCACGAGAGCATCGGTCACCCCCTGGAGCTCGACCGCATCCTGGGGGACGAGCGCAACTATGCGGGCACCAGCTTCGTCACCCCCGAGATGTTCGGGTCCTACCGTTACGGCTCGCGGCTGCTCAACGTGACCTTCGATCCGACGGTCGCCGGCGAGCTCTCGACCTACGCGGCGGACGATGAGGGCACGCCGGCCAAGCGCGAGTACCTGATTCAGGGAGGCATTCTCCAGCGGCCCCTGGGAGGACGGCTTGCCCAGGCCCGCAGCGGCCTCCCTGGGGTGGCAAACGCCCGTGCCAGTGGCTGGGACCGACCGCCCATCGACCGAATGGCCAATCTCAACCTGGAGCCGGGCGACAGCAGCCTGAAGGACCTCGTTGCCCGGGTCGAGCGGGGGGTCCTCATGGAAACCAATCGCTCCTGGTCCATCGACGACAGCCGCAACAAGTTCCAATTCGGCTGTGAGTTGGGCCGGCTGATCGAGGACGGTGAGGTGAAGGGCCTCGTCCGCAATCCCGGGTACAGGGGGATCTCCGCCAACTTCTGGCGGAGCCTGGACGGGGTCGGTAACAGTGACACCTTGGAGGTCCGGGGCGTCCGGAATTGCGGCAAGGGCGAGCCCAACCAGGCGGTGTACGTGGGCCATGCCGCACCTCCGTGTCTGTTCCGGGCGGTCTCGGTATTCGGAGGCGGGGCGTGAGCCAGGGAGATTTTTTTGCCCTCATCGAGCGGCTCTCCGGCGGCCTGCACGGGGAAGAGGTCCTGCTCGCCAACCTCGACGGGGAAGACTCGGACTTCGTGCGGCTGAACCGGAACCGGATCCGCCAGGCGGGCAGTGTCCGGCGGCGACGTCTCCACCTTCGGCTGATCCAGGGGCGCCGTCAGATCGCCGGGGGCTGCGATCTGCCCGGAGACCCCGCCGCAGACTTTGCCGCGGCCGACGGGCTGGTTGAACGGCTGCGGGCACGCCTGCTGGATGTCCCGGAGGACCCCTACCTTGCCTATGCCACCGACGCCGAAACCAGCGAGCGCTTCATCGGCGGAGGCCTGCCGCGGGCCGCCGAGGCGGTCGGCGAGCTGATCACGGCCGCCCATGGCCTCGACCTCGTGGGGATCTGGGCGAGCGGGACCATGTATCGGGGCCTGGCAAGCTCGCTGGGGCACCGGCATTGGCACCAGAGCGCGAGCTTCAATCTCGATTGGAGCTGCTATCTGGAGCGCGACAAGGCGGTGAAGGCGGGCTACAGCGGCTTCAGGTGGGAGCCGGCGCGCCTGCAGGCAAAGCTCGAAGGGCTGCGCCACGGACTGGAGGCAATGGGACGACCGCCCCGCGCCATCCCCCCGGGGCGGTACCGCGCCTACCTGGCCCCCGACGCTGTTCAGGAGCTGCTGGCCATGCTCGCGTGGGGCGGCTTCGGGCTCAAGAGCCACCGCACGGCCCAGACGCCGCTCCTGCGGATGGTCCGCGGCGAACAGCGCTTCGACCCACGCGTGCAGCTGACGGAGGAGCACAGCCGGGGACTGGCGCCCGGGTTCACTTCGGAGGGCTTCCTCAAGCCGCCTCGGGTGACCCTGATCTCGGGGGGCGCCTACGGGGATTGCCTGGTGGACAGCCGCAGCGGCAAGGAATACGGCCTCCCGGTGAACGCGGACTCTTCAATCCCGGAATCCCTCGCCATGGACACGGGGGATATTCCCGCCGTGTCGTATGACCGGCATGACCCGGTTCGGCACATTTTGGGTGGAGGACGTGAGATCGCCGGGCCCCTCGACGTGATGCGGTTCGACGACTCCCTCTACCACCTGCTCGGCGACCGGCTGGAGGGACTCACCCGGGAGCGGGAGCTGATCCTGGCAACGGATACCTACGAGGGGCGCTCCACGGCCAGCGCTCTCCTGCCGGGGATATTGGTGAGCGGCATCGACCTCGCCCTTTAACGAAAGCTCGAAAGCGACTTGACCGTTCGTCCCAACCGGCGAATAGTTCCTCGGAACGGGAGGAGTCTAAGGGGGTGCCTCGCGCCCGTCCTCAAGGCAAGATGAGGATCGGTGTCCCGACACCGACCAACCGCCAGATTTCGTCCATCTCCGCATTATTGACGGCAATGCAGCCGTTGGTCCAGTCCCGCCCCTTGTACTGCTTCAGGATCGCCGGCGAGCGAATGTAGCTCGGCAGACCATGAATCATGATCATCCCGCCGGGGCTTACGCCGATCGCCCGGGCCAGCTGCACATCCTCCTCGTTGGGATAGGAGATGTGGATCGCCTTGTAGTAATTGCTGCGTGGATTCCGCCAGTCGAGCATGTACGCACCTTCAGGAGTGCGCTTGTCCCCTTCCTCCATCTTCGGGCCGTAGGGGTGCTTTCCCAGGGCCACCCGGTACTGCCGCAATACGGTGCCACCCTTCATGAGCATCAGCTTGCGTTCGGACTTCTTCACCACGACCCGGTCCGCCTTGAGCGGCTGCGGGGGGGCGGTGGCACAGCCGGCGAGACCCGCCAGGGTGAGCATTGCGACCGCGAACGAAGCGAAACGATGATGAGATGGAGACAAGCCGGACACGACGCCCGGGCATGGAGTAGGTGCCTTGGTGTCGTTACGCCGCATTTCTTGTATCCCCCTAGAACGTGAACCGGCGCGAAGGTTGAGGCATTGCGGAAGCAAGTCTAGCCAACGCCATGAGAAAACGCTAGTTCTCAACCTGAGGAGAGAGCCGGTACCATTCAGTGCCCCACGATCACAATCTGCAAGGAACTGCGCATGGTTCCCGCCCGCATCCTGGTTTCCGTCCTGTCGACGGCGCTTTCTGTCGTCGCCGTTTCCCAACCGGCCGAGACGCCGAAGGCGGCGGTGATCGCCGCCGAGGTCAGCCGCGAGCAGTTCGTCGACCGCGTCGAGGCGCTCGGCACGCTCAAAGCCAACGAGTCGGTGGCGGTCACCGCCAATGTCACCGAAACGGTGTCCGCCATCCATTTCGACGACGGCGAGCGCGTGGAGAAGGGGCAGGTGCTGGTGGAGATGACCAACGCCGAGGAGCACGCCCTGCTCGAGGAGGCCCAGGCCCGCGCTGGGGAGGCCGAGCGGCAGTACGGACGAGTGAAGTCCTTGGTAGCCCAGCGCTCCGCCTCCGAATCCCTGCTCGACGAGCGCAAGCGCGACCTTGACACCGCGCGGGCATTACTGGTCGCCATCGAGTCGCGGGTGGCGGACCGGCTGATCAAGGCCCCCTTTGCCGGGGTGCTGGGGCTGCGGAACATCAGCCCGGGCGCCCTGGTGGAGCCGGGGGACCTCATCTCCACGCTGGACGACGACAGCATGATGAAGCTCGATTTCGCGGTCCCGAGCGTGTTTCTGCCGGATCTGAAGGCCGGACTGGGCATCACCGCGAAGGCCCGCGCCTATGGAGAGCGCACCTTCCATGGCAAGATCCGCAGCATCGACAGCCGGGTGGATCCGGTGACCCGCTCGATCCGGGTGCGCGCTCTGATCCCCAACCCCGACCGCACCCTCAAGCCCGGCGTCCTCATGCAGGTGGAGCTGCTGCGCAACCCCCGCGAGGCCCTGGTGATTCCCGAGGCCGGGCTGATGCAGCTGGGCCGTGAGCAGTACGTGATGCTGGTGGGGGAGGGCGGCAAGGTCGAGCGCCGCCAGGTGCGCGCCGGCGCCCGCCGTCCCGGCCAGGTGGAGATCGTCGAGGGGCTTGCCGCCGGTGACCGGGTGATAACCCACGGCCACGACAAGGTCCGCCCGGGGCAGACGGTGCGCATCCGCGCCTTCGACGACGGCGCAAAGAGCCTCTCCCAGATGCTGGAGTCCGCCCGGTGATCCTCTCCGATGTCTCGGTTACGCGGCCGGTCCTCGCCTCCGTCCTCTCGCTGCTCCTGATCGCCTTCGGGCTGGTGGCCTTCGACCGCCTACCGCTGCGGGAGTACCCGGACATCGACC
>JARRNE010000627.1:0-2841 GCA_037385305.1 Chromatiaceae bacterium
GCCATCGTAACCTCGGTGATGGACTGGGCCCACGGACGAGGGATCGGCTTCTCGCACCTGGTCTCCCTGGGGGACATGGCGGACGTCGACTTCGGGGACATGCTCGACTTCCTGGCCAGCGAAGGCGGGACCAGCGCCATCTTGCTCTATGTGGAGGCCGTCACCCAGGCCCGCAAGTTCATGTCCGCCGCCCGGGCGGCCGCCCGCATGAAGCCGGTCATCGTCGTCAAGGCCGGCCGGTACGCGGAGGGTGCGCGCGCAGCGGCCTCCCATACAGGGGCGCTGGCCGGGACCGATGTCGTCTATGACGCCGCGTTTCGCCGGGCGGGGATGCTGCGCGTGCTCACCCTGGAGGAGCTGTTCGATGCCGTACAGACCCTTGCCCTCGTCCGCCCGCCTCGCGGAGACCGCCTTGCGATCGTCACCAATGGCGGTGGCATCGGCGTGCTGGCCACCGACGCCCTTATCGGTTGGGGGTGCTGGCCACCGACGCCCTTATCGGTTGGGGCGGACGACTTGCCGAGCTCAGCCCCTCGACCCTGGACGCCCTGGATGCCGTGCTCCCGCGGAGCTGGTCGCGCGCCAACCCGGTGGACATTGTCGGTGACGCCCCCGCGTCCCGATACACGGATGCACTCCCGATCGTGCGCAAGGATCGAGGCGTGGACGCGGTGCTGGTGCTCAACTGCCCTACGGCAGTGACCTCCCCGGCGGACGCTGCGCGGGCGGTAGCTGACGCGGTGGGCAGCGGCTGGGGACCCCCGGTGCTTACCAGCTGGGTGGGCGACGGCACGGCAGAGCAGGGGCGGCGCATCTTCAGCGAGAGCCGGCTGCCGACCTACGACACCCCGGAGCAGGCCGTGCGGGCCTTCATGTATCTCGTGGAGTATCGCCGCAGCCAGGATGTCCTCATGGAGACGCCGCCTTCCGCGCCGGAGGATTTCATCCCGGATCTGGAGCGGGCTCGCGCGCCGGTCGAGCAGGCGCTCGCGACCGGCAAGAGCTGGCTTACGGAGCCCGAGGCGAAGCAGGCCATATCCGCGTTCGGGATTCCGGTCGTCACCACCCGGACGGCGGACACACCTGATGATGCGGCCGCGCGGGCGGCGGAGCTCGGTGGTCCGGTGGCCCTCAAGATCCTGTCCTCCGACATCACCCATAAGGCGGAATTCGGGGGCGTGGCCCTCGACCTCAACGGCCCTCAGGCGGTGCTCGATGCGGCCGCGAGCATGCTGGAGCGGGTCAGGCACGCCCGGCCGGAGGCACGCCTGGACGGTTTCTCGGTTCAGCCGATGGTCCGCCGTCCCGGGGCCTTTGAGCTCATCCTGGGTGCCACGAACGACCCGCAGTTCGGCCCGGTGATCCTCGTTGGCCAGGGGGGCAGCGCAACCGAGCTCATCCAGGATCAGGCCCTTGGCCTCCCGCCGCTGAATATGCGCCTGGCCGCGGAGATGCTCTCGCGTACCCGCATCCACCGTCTACTGCGGGGGGTGAGGGGGAGGCCCGCGGCCAACCTCGATGCCATCGCTCTGGCTCTGGTCCGGATCTCGCGGCTGGTCATCGAGATCCCGGAGCTCGTGGAGCTGGACGTCAACCCCCTGCTCGCCGATCAATTCGGCGTCTTGGCCCTGGATGCGCGGCTCCGGGTCGAGCGTCCCAGTGCCGCCGGCGTCTCGCGCCTGGCGATCAGACCCTACCCCAAGGAGCTGGAAGAGACTGTGCCGCTCGGGGACGGGCGCACCCTGCTGCTGCGGCCCATCCTGCCGGAGGACGAGCCTGCGCTGCAGGCGTCCTTCTCCAGACTCACCCCGGAGGAGATCAGGCTGCGGTTCTTCGTGCCCGTAAAGACCCTGGATCACGTCACCGCCGCCCGCTTCACCCAGATCGACTACGATCGGGAGATGGCCCTGGTCCTCACGGAGCCCGGGATCGCAGGGCGCACGCCGATCTATGGTGTGGTCCGCCTCATCGCCGATCCCGACAATGAGCGCGGGGAGTACGCCGTCGTGGTCAATCACGACATGACCGGCATGGGGCTCGGGATCCTGCTCATGCGCCGCATCCTGGACTATGCGGACAGTCGCGGGGTGCGGGAGGTCTACGGGGACGTGCTGCGGGAGAACCGTACCATGCTCAAGCTGTGCGAGGTGCTCGGCTTCACCCAGAGCCGGGTGCCGGATGAGCCTGAGATTGTGCGGGTAACCCGCCGTCTCTCGGAGTGAATCAGACAGGTTGCCGCCGTTGGAGTATATCTTTACGGATCTGAGTGTTCGGCGTATCGGGTCGGGTTACGACCGCCGGCGGACGGCGTGAATCCATCCCTGAAGCTCTGCTTCCACGGAACCGGCGGTGGCTCACGGAAAGGCTCGACGAAGCAGAGCTTCGGAAGAGACCGTACCGCAGCGGAGCTGCGGTACGAGGAGATAAGGCACGGCGGACATTGGAAGAAGCGAGGGTCGTCCTCGCCATTGGCCTTTCCGAGCCTGCTGGTCGCGCGGCCTATCTGGCCGCAATGCATGCGGCGCAAGCCCTGATCTTCCATCGGACGGGACGGGTGGCGAAAACACATAGCGGTGTGCGGAGCGAATTTGCCCGGTTAACAAAGGACGACCCCGCGATAGGCGGCGGTTTGTCGACCTTCCTCGCCGAAGCCTATGTCCTGAAGCAGATCGCGGACTAGGAAACGGGACCAGAAGCCGCAGTGCCCAGGCCGGGATCGCGCCTCGATGGTGATTGACACCGCTGCACGCGCTCTTCGTGCTGGTGCTGATCGCCTCGCTGGCGGCAATCCTGCTCTGGCTGATCGGGACGGCAGCCGAGCGCACGGGGCTGCACGAGCGG
>JARRNE010000628.1:0-3305 GCA_037385305.1 Chromatiaceae bacterium
ACTCAAGTGTGCTAACGGTCATGGTGCCAGCGCCACCCCAGAAAATGTAAGTCGCTGGCGCCATGACCGTTTCCCTCACCCCATCCCTCTCCCAGAGGGCGAGGGGGGATGCGGAGCGCGGATTCGCGCAACTTTCATACGTCCGCGTTCTCCGAAAGGACCCAGGCGATGGGCCTCGGAATCAGGGTCTGGGTCATCCGGGAGCAGACCCGATCCGGCGTGAGCGAGTCGAGGTCGATATACATGCTTGCTCGGTCCGGCCTCGGCTGATAGGGTCGACCGTCGCTGCGGATCAACGTCCCTTCTCGTAGGTCCCGTACAGGTCCGCCTCGGCCAGGATGTGGCGGAGCATTAGCTCTTCCAGAGTCCCCTTCGTCGGGTGTTTCAGATTTGGCAGGAGGATGTCCAAGGCGTAGAGCCTGAAAAAATACCTGTGGCGGCCGACCGGGGGGCAGGGTCCGCCGTATCCGGCTCGCCCCCAGTTGTTGGTCCCCTGCCGGGTGCCGCTCGGCAGGGTGCCTCGCGATACGCCCTGCGGAAGCCCCTTCACATCCGGAGGGATGTCATAGAGGACCCAGTGCACCCAGGTCATTTTCGGTGCCGCCGGATCAGGGGCATCCGGGTCCTCCAGGACAAGGGCAAGGCTGCGGGTCTTCGCCGGCACCGCCTTCCAGGCGAGTGGCGGAGAGATATCCTCCCCCTGGCAGGTGTACATGCGAGGTATCTTGCCCCCGTCGCTGAAGGCGCTGGAGTTAATCTGCATTCCCCGCCCCGCATAGGACGTGGTCGCTATCGCGAGTCCAGCGATCCCGGCGAGCACAGCGATGCGCACCAGTCGCTGCAACATGGTCAAGGGCGTGTCGTCCAACATGGCTATTCCTGACTGATCAAGTGAGAGCAGCTTGTTTCCGCCCGGTCGCCACCGACTCGGCAAGCACGAGGCGAACCGCCGCCAACAGTATGCCCCACTCGGCGACTGACCAGCCGCCCGGAGCGCCCAGCGAAGGATAATTCCCTTCAGGGCCTCCCGGCCAGGACAATGCGGGCCGCGCCCCTGCTCCGGCATCATCAGGAGCTTCGAATGGAGCATGCCACAGAGACCCTTGCCTTAGTGGTCGTCCTAGGCCTGTCCGCCCAATGGCTGGCTTGGCGGCTCCGGATTCCATCGGTGGTCCTGTTGACCCTGGCCGGCCTGCTGGCGGGCCCAGTCGTCGGACTGATCCACCCCAGTGAGGCGCTTGGGAGCGCGTTTCAGCCCCTCATCAAGCTGGGCATGGCAACCCTCCTCTTCGAGGGAGGACTCGCCCTGCGCTGGCACGAGCTCAGGCAGGCCGCCGCCGGCGTGAACCGACTGATAACGGTTGCGGTTGTACTGGGCCTCACCATGGGGACAGCGGCAGCCCACCTTGTCGGCGGCCTTTCCTGGCCCGTCGCCATCGTCTTCGGCGCCATCGCCGTAGTCACGGGCCCCACCGTGATCCTACCCCTCCTGCGCCAGGCCAGGCTAAAGAGACGCCCCGCCTCCTATCTAAAGTGGGAGGGCATCGTGAACGACCCCACCGGGGCACTCTTGGCAACGGTCGCCTTTCAGTACCTCGTGGGCGCGGGACAGGCGAGCGTTGGCGCCAGCCTGCTCCATCTCACGCTTGGTTTCGCCGCGGCAGCGGTCTTGGGCGTGGCAGGCGGCTGGCTCCTCGGGCGTGCCTTCCTCGCCGGCCTTGCACCGGAGTACCTCAAGGGTCCAATCGCCCTCGCGGCAGCACTCGGCGTTTATGCCCTCGCCAACTTCGTCCTGGAGGAGGCCGGGCTGGTGGCAGCCACGGCCATGGGACTGGTGCTCGGCAACATGCGCCTGCCCAGCATCCGCGAGATCCGCCGCTTCAAGGAGTACGTCGCAGTATTGCTGGTCTCCGGGATCTTCGTGCTCCTGACCGCCGACCTCGACCCGCGGATCATGCTGGCGCTCGACTGGCACGGCGCGGCCCTGATCGCCGCCGTCCTCTTCATCGTCCGCCCGATCGCGGTCGGCCTCGCCACCATCGGTGCGGGGATGCGCTGGCAGGAACGGGTGTTGGTGGGCTGGATCGCCCCGCGCGGCGTGGTGGCAGCGGCAGTGGCGGGCGTGTTCGGGCCGGCGCTTGCGGACCACGGCTACAGCGGGGGCGACCTGCTGTTGCCCCTTGTCTTCGCGCTGATCCTGATAACCGTCGTCGTCCACGGCTTCAGCCTACCCTGGCTTGCGCAGCGGCTCGGTCTCAGCGCACCGAAGGAGGGGGGCCTCCTGATTGCCGGGGCCACCCCCTGGAGCACCGGCCTGGCGGAGGTACTGCAAAAGCGGGAGATACCGGTGCTGCTTGCCGACAGCTCCTGGCACCGGCTCCTGGCACCGCCTGCGAACGGCACGCCTTGCGGGCGTGCCTGTCTACTTCGGTGAGCTGCTCTCGGAGGAGGCAGAGACATCGGTGGAGCTCGGCGAGATGGGCAGCCTGCTGGCAGCGACCAGCAACGATGCCTATAACGCCCTCATCTGCGGCCACTTCGCCTCCGAGCTCGGCCGCCAGCAGGTCTTCCAGCTCCCGCCGGGCGAGCCGCAGGAGAAGCGTCGCCCAACGCCAGGGGCGCGCGGACGCACGGCCTTCGCCGAGGAGGCGCAGTACGAGAAGCTGGAGCGCGAGTGGTACCTCGGCTGGGGGTTTCAGGGCGGCAACATCACGCAGGACTACGGACCGGACGCCTTCCTGGCCGGTCTTCCCGAAGGGGCGCTACCCCTGCTGGTGATGGGGCAGAAGGGGACGGTACAGGTCATAGAGGCCGGACGGCCGCTCAAGGCGCAACCAGGTAGCCGGGTACTCTGGTTCGGCTGCAAGGATGTGTGCACGCCGCGCGCCGAAACGAACCAGTCCTTCGCCAAGGCTCGCCCGATGGTCTAGCGGCACGGCTTGCCGACAGCCGTGGTGATCATTCCCGTCGCAAATAGCGCGAGTCGCATCGGTCGGACGCCCCGACTCCACTCTCACATGGGTCTGACCTGTCCGGTTGGCGGGTGCCTCAAAACCCCGGAGCACGCCGCTTGACTAACACCTACGGCGCATTACGCTGACGCTAATGCGCCCTTCGCGAGCCATCGGGGCCTTGTCGTGGGGCAGGTCCTGACAGAGGAATACCGATACCCGCCGCGGGCGGCGGCGAGTATAGTCCGCGAGGCGGCAACGGGGACCGCGTCGGGCGGGGTCGGATCGGGAAAGCCGAAGAATTCCGCCTCCGTCTTCCAGAACTTAAGGGGAGCTCGCCATGGATCTAAAGAC
>JARRNE010000629.1:0-4284 GCA_037385305.1 Chromatiaceae bacterium
CCATCGACCTGAGCCGGCCCACGTCCGTGCCGGGGCTGCCGCACTGTGCCCTCGATCTGGCACCCTTGTTCCGATGAGGGGCTGTAAGCCGGATTCCTGGAGGATTCCGTGAGGCCCATTGCGGCTGGTCTCGCGCCAGAAGTCTCCGTAATTCGTCTTCTTCCTTAGGAGAGAGTCGCCTCTTGGCCAAGAAGACCACTAAGACGAAGTCGCACACCAAGCGACAGCCCGAGCCGGCGCAGCTCAAGGCGATCGAGCGCCTGCTCGGCGCCGAGAGCTACGCGGAGGCAATCCCGCGGATCGAGTCGCTGATTCGGCGTTTCCCCGAGCACAGCGGGCTGAGGACCATGCTCATTGAGGCGCTGGAGCGTAGCCGCGGTCTCCGTGCGGCCGGGCCGCACATCTTTGCGTGGGCCGAGCAGCGGCCGAACAGCCTGCGTGCCCAGGAGGCGCTGCTCCGGCTCGCGATCGAGTCCAGTCATCTCATGCTTGCCGAGCGCACCGCATCCGGCCATCAGGTCATCCCTGCTGATGGGCCCGGATGGGACCCAGGCAAGTGAAGAGGAGCTGGTGCGGTTTGATATCGGCCAGCTCCACCTGCAGGCCCAGGATTTCGCTGGCGCGGTGCACTGGCTGGAGGGCGTGCGCATCGTGCCTGCGCGCAACAACCACGCCCTCGCCCTCTTTTATCTCGGGCGCATTGAGGACGCCCACGATGCCTTCATGGACGGTTGGAAGGCGGATGCCGACAATCTTTTCGCGCTTGGGTACCTGGTTCGGCTGCGGCTCTACCGCGGAGACGAGGCAGGCGCCCGCGGTCTGTGTACGCCGCTGGCCGCCGCCAAGGCACGGCGGCTGGACGACGCCGTGCCGCAGATCGATGCATTGCTGCTGCTGGGCCAGGATCAGGCCGCCTGGGAGGCATTTGAGTCTGCCCAACACAGTGGCTGGCGGGACGAAGGCTCGGACATAAGCCTCGCGGCGCTCCAGCATTTCGGCGCCTGTGCCGCCGCACGGCTGGGCAAGGGGGCACTCGCCCGCCGGCTGTGGCGGGAAGCATCCGACATGCCTGCGGGTCTCACGCTTCCGGGCGTCAATCTCGGGCTATTTGACCGCGACGCTCAGGCGCCAGCGTACCCAGCGGCTTGGGACCTTTACCAGGCCCTTCCCCACACCTGGATCAACACGCTGCGCGCCCAGCACAAGAAGCCGGACCCGGTGCTCGACAGCCTGCGTGCATCCAACGCCTACCTGCGCGCGCTCTACATCGGGGGAGACCAGATCCTCCGTGGCGTGGTCACCTTGGTGCTCAAGCGTCGCGCCCGCCAGTCCGACCAGGAGGCCGCTCGCCTCCTGCGCGGGTTTGCCGCCCAACCGATCGCGACTCGCGATGAGCGCTTTGATCTGCTGACCTTCCTGCAGAACGAAGGCCTGGTGTCGCGGGACGAGCTGGTGGACTACTGGGACGGCAAGGAGCTGAGGCAGGTCAAGCTCATCGGAATGGAGATCTCCCGCGAGCCAAAGGAGAGCGGCTTGCCGCCCGACCTCAACGAGCTCCTGACGGAGGCCATCGAGCGCATCCGAGGGGGTCACCCGGAGGAGGCCGAGGCTCGCCTCAACGCCATGCTGCAACGCGTGCCCGACCACCCAGTCGTGCTCGGCAACCTTGCCGCTGTTCGCGTTCAGCAGGGGCGGAAAGACGAGGCCAGAAGCCTGTTGCAGCAGGCTGTCGCAAAGCACCCCGACTATCTGTTTGCTCGCTGCAACCTGGCCCGATTCCTGATCCAGGACGGCAAGCTCGATGCGGCAGACGCACTCCTGAAAGGTCTGGCGGAGCGCGAGGACCTCCACATCCAGGAGGTGTTCGTCCTGTACGGGACGCTCGCGATGCTTCAGATGGCCAAAGGCGACAAGGAGTCCGCCGCCGAATTGCTCAAGAGCCTCGAATCCCTGGTGGCGGATGAGGAAGACAAACGCCGATTGGAGAAAATCAAGGGATTGGTCGATGGCCTTAATCCCATGGGGCGCTTCAAGTCGTTGCTGAGGGCGGCCGTGAAGACCGGCCGTCGGTCGCATCGGCGAGGAGGTTGAGGGTCCAGCTCGCAGCACCTCGTTCGCCGCATGATACAGGTCCGGCTCGAGCAGTCGCTCTACCAGGTCGCGCGCACGGTCGTGGAGATGGTCGTCGGGCTGGTCGTGGAGATGGTCGGCGACGCGGCGGAATGGCAACGCCTGGCGGTCCCTCGCGGTGTACGCGCCATGAGCAAGGCGATCACGCTCATGGTTCAGGGCACCGGCTCGGACGCCGGCAAGAGCCTGCTGACTGCGGCCCTCTGCCGCTGGCTGAAGCGGCGCGGCGTCGGCGTGGCCCCGTTCAAGCCGCAGAACATGGCGTTGAACAGCGCCGTGACAGAGGATGGCGGCGAGATCGGACGCGCCCAGGCGGTCCAGGCGGCGGCCTGTGGCCCGGCCCCGCACAGCGACATGAGCCCCGTGTTGCTCAAGCCGAGCTCGGACACCAGCGCCCACATCATCATCCAGGGCCGCGCCGTGACAACGCTCGGGGCCGGTGCATACGACGACTACAAGCGCATCGCCCGGCAGGCGGTGCTGGAATCCCATGCCCGCCTGGCCGGGCAGCTCGCGGCTATCGTGGCGGAAGGCGCCGGCTCGCCGGCCGAGGTCAACCTGCGCCGGAACGACATCGCCAACATGGGCTTCGCCGAGGCGGTGAGCTGCCCCGTGATCCTGGTGGCCGACATCGACCGGGGCGGTGTATTCGCCCATCTGGTGGGCACCCTGGCCCTGCTGTCGGAAGGCGAGCGGGCAAGAGTCAAAGGCTTTGTCATCAACCGCTTCCGCGGCGACCTCGCGCTGCTTGAGCCCGGCCTGGACTGGCTTGAGCGGGAGACCGGCAAGCCGGTGCTGGGGGTGTTGCCCTACCTGCAGGGCCTGCACCTCGATGCCGAGGATGCGCTGCCACGCGATGGGGGGCAGGGGGGCGGCTTCAAGGTCGTCGTTCCGGCCCTGCCCCGGATATCCAACCACACGGATTTCGATCCCCTGCGCCTGCATCCTGGGATCGACCTGGTCTTTGTGGCACCCGGCGCGGCGCCGCCCGGCGCCGACCTGATCTGCCTACCCGGCTCGAAGTCGGTGCGCGCGGACCTCGACTGGTTGCGTGGTCAGGGCTGGGGCAGCCATCTGAATCGTCATCTGCGCTACGGCGGCAAGGTCATCGCCATCTGCGGCGGCTTCCAGATGCTCGGTCGCGGCCTGTATGACCCACTGGGCGTCGAGGGCGGCCGGGGCAGCAGCCCGGGGCTGGGTCTGCTCGACCTCGAAACGACGCTGGCGCGGGACAAGGAGCTGCGCAACGTGTCCGGCCGGCTGGCCTGGTGCGACGCGCGGGTGCGCGGCTACGATATCCATGGCGGCGTCACCACAGGCCCGGCCTGGGCTGATGAAAATCAGCTCAGAGCTCGTCAAATAACTGATCCCATATTTGTTCCGAGCGCTTAGTGTTCGAGAAAGCGATTTTCCGTTTCGCCTGAACCGATTGCCCAAGGTGTTCTCTGGTCCATTCGAGCACTTTTTTAGTGGGAACCGTTTCCATGGCCTGTTGCACCACCTCTCGGGTGGTTTCCGAAACAACCGCCGCAACGCTCAACACCAGGCCGGTAAAACCACTCTTGGCTTGATTCTGTTCGAGCCGTTTGAGCTTACCCAGGACAGATTCGATAATCTCACTGCTGCCAAGGAGGTGTTCCCCGGGTTTGGCTTTCAACGACTCGCTTTTGACAAAGGCCAGGAGTTGCTCGCGAAGTGCAAGGACGCGCGGTGAGACCACGCCATGCTCAAGACGTTTTGACAACTCCACCTCAGCACCCTGCCAAAGCCCATGCTTGCGCACGAAACACTCGCTGGTGATGGCCACGTCAAGGAGCGCCTCCCACTCCTTAAGGTGCTTACGGAATGGCCTCACCCACCCCAGTCTCGCATGGAGTTTTTTGTGGCTGTCGCGGTGGTCGGCGCGCGTCTCCAAGCGATCGAGTACACCCAGCGCCCGGTGTCCCCAGCGCACGAGAATATCCACGTTCATCTAGCGGTCTTTGGTGCTCTGATGCGGCGGTGCGAGAAAGGCCAGCGCGGTTTGCTGAATCTGGGATTTGCTCTGCGCGGCCTGTTGCGTGAATTCCTTCCAGGGCGCATCGTGCCGCAGGGTGTGCTTGAGCAGCGCCGCGCTCTTGTGTTTGATGTCAGAGATCGAGCAGGTTTGCGGAT
>JARRNE010000630.1:0-3239 GCA_037385305.1 Chromatiaceae bacterium
GCCGGAGCCTCTGCTATCGTGCATAGACGGGAACTATTTCGGGACTCTGAGATGCAGCACCGCGAGCGCACGGAATGGCAGCCATTGGACTTGGGAGGCGGGGCGACGGCCTACCTCGAAGTCACTCCGCGCGGACGCCAAGAAGTGGGCGTCTTGGACAGGATCCCGTTTGACCAGGTCGTCCAGACACTGACGCGAATCGCGCAGGGGCTGGACGCCGCCGTCGACGCGGTGAAGCCGAGCAAGGCATCGATCGAGATTGGTATCGAGTTCGGACTCGAAGCCGGACAGGTGGTCGCCTTGATCGCCCGCGGTACCGGAAAGGCGAATCTCAAGGTCACCCTGGAATGGGACAAGCGCTGACCCGGCCTAGCCCGAGCGACCAGCAACGGTGCACGACGGCGCCGAATCTCTGATCGCTCGGCTGCGCAGCGAGTGCGTGCGCGTGGTCGGCCGCCAGCCCGGCTGCGGCTTCGCGGTCGCGCCCGGCTGGCTGATTACCTGTGCCCATGTCGTGAGCCGAGAGGCGCCGCTCGGACGCGGTTTCGAGGTCCGGCCCTGGCAAGGAGCGCCGCGCATGACCGCCCTCCGTCAGCTCGCCCGTGACGCGGATCTTGCCCTCCTCGATGACCCTGGAGCCGAGCGCGCGACGGCGATCCTTGGCGGCGATCCACAGCGTGATGAGCTGCTCGTGGGCATCGGATTCCCGGTGCGCGAGCAGCAGCCGGAGCTCGACGACTTCACAGCCCATTTCGAGGGCTTCACCCAGACGCGCGACACGGCGACCGGTCGCGCGCTGCGCCTCATGAAGTTGAAGCAGGGGCAGATCGAATACGGCGTCAGCGGCGGCCCTTTGATCCATGCAGGCTTCGGCCGGGTGGTTGGGGTGACGCGGCTCAGCCAGGACACCCAGCTCGACCTCGGCGGCTGGGCCGTGCCCGCCGATACCGTGCGAGCCTTCTGCCAAGACGCTGGCGTCGAGCTCGCACCGCCCGAGGCGCTTCAGCCGGTCGGCGGCGAAACGCCGGCGCGGCCGCCCACAGAGCGCATGCGGGATCTGCTGCTCGGCTTGCCGGGCTGGAACAGCCGGAGGCGCCGACTCGGCTTTGTCGAGATCGCCCTGGGCAGAGGGCACCGCGTTCTCGACCATGTCGAGTGGGAAGGCGCCGCCGCCCAGCTCGCCTGGGATGTCGCCAAGGCGTGCGAGGATTACCCCGAGCCGACGCCGAGCGGGTTGCCGCCTGCGTGCGCCTTGCTGGCCGCGATTCCGCGCGAATTCGGGCGAAGTCCGGCCCGTGACGGCGAGATTCACGCGCTCAGCGCCTTGCTGGCCTGTCCCAAGCCGACCGGCGCTTAGGAGCGTGTCCAAGAGGGAACGCACATGCCGACAGACCATCAGACCCTCCTCGATTTCAAGGCGCTTCTCCTGCAGCTTCCGTTCTGGTCACGCGGCGAGCGCAGGCTCGGCCTCGCCCAGCAGGCACTCGGCAAGGACCATCCGGTGATCAAAGCCACGCAATGGGACGGCTCACCGGAAGCGCTCGCCTGGGACCTGCCCAGCAAGTGCGACGACTACGACCAGCCAGCGCCATCCGGTCTCTCGCCGCTGTGCGCGCTGCTCGACCTGATTCGCGAGCAGTTCGGCGGCAGCCCCGGCGAGCGCGGTCGGTTGATCTTGTCTCTCATGGAGCGTCTTCCGTGCGGCGGACCTGACCAGGTCGACTGGACCCACGATCCCTATCCAGGGATGCTTGCGCTGGAGCGCTATCAAGCGCCCATCTTCTTTGGCCGCCGTGCCGAGACCCAAGCCTTGCTGACCAAGCTCGGCACACCGCAGGGGAGTCGTTTGCTCTTGGTCGCGGGTGCCTCGGGCTCCGGGAAATCCTCGCTCGTTCGCGCCGGCCTCTGGGCGACGCTGCTGGATCCCGAGCGCTCGACCATCGCAGGCTCGGCGGACTGGATGATCACCGTGATGAAGCCGTCCAAGCCCGCGGGGGATCCGTTCCTGGCGCTCGCTTGGGGCATCAAAGAAGTCGGCGTCCCTGGCCTTGCCGACGCCGACGACGAGGCGGCCGCGCTGCGTGAGACGCCGGCGGCCTTTCCGGCACTGCTCCAGCGTGTTCTCGCGGGTCGTCCAAGCCATGCGGAATGGCTGCTCGTCCTTGACCAGCTCGAGGAGCTCTTTACCAGTGTCGAGCCGGACCTGGCGCGGCGCTTCCTCGATGACCTGCTGCTCCCCGCCATCGGGCAGCCGCGTTTCCGCGTGGTCGCCACGGCTCGCTCGGACTTCCTCGACCGCTGCATCGCCCATGGCGGACTGCGCGAGGAGATGAACGCTGAAGCCCAGTTCAGCGTGGGAGTGCGTCGGCTTCGACTCCTCGAGCCCGTCACCCTCGACGACACGCTCGTCGACCGACTCGTCAGCGACGCCAGCGGCCGGGCGGGGGGACTCGCGCTGCTCGCCTTCGCGCTCAAGGACCTCTATGCGGCGTGCAAGGAGCGCGGTCACATGGGGCTTGCAGACTACGAGGGCGAGCGGATCGGCGGCCTCGACGGCGTCATCGCCAAGCGTGCGCGAGAGGCCGTGCAGCGCGCGAGCGTCGCGGCGGAGCGGGTTCTGCCGCGGGTGTTCTCCCGACTGCTTGCGCTCCGGCCCAAGGGCCCTCCGACCCGGCTGCGGGAGCATCTGGCCCATTGGAAGGACGACCCGGAGGCGCTCAGCCTGATCGCCGCCCTGACGGATGCGCACGCCCGCCTGCTGGTCCCGTCCGATCGCGCGGACCACACGGATGCCGTGCAGGCCGCTGGAAATCCCGACGGCAACCCGCACGGCGGCATGATCGAGGTCGCCCACGAGGCGCTCTTCAGCGCCTGGCCCGAGCTGGAGCAATGGATCGACAAGCGCCGCGAGGCCCTGCTGCGCCAGCCCCAGGTGGAGCGCGACGCCGCGCGCTGGGACGCCGAGGGGCGCCCGGACGGGCGCGTCTACAAGGCCGATATCCTCACCGAGACCCGCGATCTGCTCGAGGGCGCCGAGCTGTGGCAGGGCATGGCGCGGGATCGGCGGATCGCGCACTTCCTCGCGCGGGACGATGCGAGCGAGCTGCTGGGGCTCGCGCTGCGCGCCTTCGATGTGCGCGAAGGCGACAGGGCCGATGACACCTGCCTCGATCTGCTGCGCACCCTCACTGCCGAAGGCCGCCGCGCCGAGACCATCAAGGCCCTCGGCGAGCCCATTG
>JARRNE010000631.1:0-5259 GCA_037385305.1 Chromatiaceae bacterium
TAAGCCTCGACCAGATCGTGCAGGCTCATGACAGCCCCCCCAGATCGAACGCCGCCACTTCGCGCAGGCCGACCAAATCGACCTTTGGCGTAGACACGGGTGGCCGAGGTGCTGCGGTGTCCGAGATGATCGCCCACCTCCTTGAGAGATAACCCTTCAGCAACCAGACGGCACGCACAGGCATGCCGTAGCGCGTGCGGTCCATGATGCACGCAGGGCAGCTGAAGGGACTGCAGCTTGGCGGAGACGATATTGAAGAGCCCACCGGTTGACAGCGGACGGTACGGCGAGATGCGCGTTAAAAAGACTTCGCGATGGGCAGACGGATGACGGACCGCCTGCAGATAGCGAACGATGGCGTTGCCGACCGAGGGAACCAGCGGATAGATCTGCGGCTCACGCCGCTTGGCGCGTGATACACGCAGCTGGTCGTGCGCCCAATCGAGATCCTCCAGGCGAAGCTTTGTCACTTCGCTCGCGCGCAGCCCGTAGACGGCGAACAGCATCAGGATGGCCCGGGCGCGGATATCCTGAGGACGGTTCGGGTCCAGCTGTGCAAACAGGCGCTGCACATCGCCCCAGGGGGGCCCGGCCGGCAGGCTCTCCTGGGCATAGATCCGCGGCCGATGGAGGGCTTGTGGCAAGCGGGGTGGGCTCCACCCCTGTGCGGCGCCATAGAGAAAGAACGCCCGCAGTGCGTCCACCACGTTCCGAACGCTGACCCGACACCATCGGTGCGCACCGCCAACGGCAAGATAGGCCTCGCAGTCGGTGATCTGAACATCCGACAACGCTCGCCCACGCGGGCCATACCACTGCAGAAACTGTTTGATTCGCTGGCGGAAACTGTAAATGGTCGCTTCGCTCAGGCCGCGCTCGTGCTCGGCCCACCGACAGTATTCGTCCAAGCGTGATTGGAACGGAATCCGTTCCGCCGGTTCGCGAAGAGAGCCGAGGTAGCGAAGCCAGGAGCGTGCGGTAGCGAGGAGTCGCTTGTGTGCGGCGGGACTGTCGAGGTGACGGCGGCAGGCTCCATCATCTTCACCACGCTCGACAACTGCCGCGCGTACCTGCGCGACGGTGAGGTGCAAGTCAGCGCATACGCTGAGCCGCCGGACGATCCAGAGCAGATCGCTGGCCTTCGTGATTACTGTCGAAAGGGCGTCACCCCGCTGCCGGCAATCCTCCAGGTATCGACTTCTCTCCTGGGCGTAGGGTGCTGCCTCATGACGGGCTATTGTCTGGGACGACTTGTAGAGCTGATCAAACATGGCCGAACCTCCGGTGATATGCAGAGACGTCCGACCAGAAAAACAGGAAATCTAATGTGTCCGCAATCCAGGGAAAACGCGCCACTCACGTGCCGTTACAGGGGCATCGCAACATAAGTTTCGAGAACACATAAACCGTCTATCACCGCACGGCCCACAGCGGCCTGGCAGGGCAGAGCCCGCTGGCGCGTTATCAGCAAGATCTGGCGCGCATCCGCACCTTGGGCGAACGAGCCGCCCGGCTCGATGCGCTGTTCTACCACCGCCTCACGCGCAAGGTGCGCAAAGACGGCACCGTCTCGTATCAGGGCGCGCGTTTCGAGGTCCCCTATGCGCTCTCCGGTCGCCGCGTGCGCTTGGTGGTCAACCCCCATAGCGGCCAAGTCGTTGGTGTGGAAGACGACGACGGCCAATCCCTCGGGGCGGCCACACCACTGGATGCCCTGGCCAATCTCCACCGCCGGCGCCGTCAGCCCCAACCGCCCGCGGAGCCATCACCCAAAGACACCGACAACGAGGTGGAGCTGGCCTACCGCGCATACTACGACGGCACAGGGGAGGACAGCTGATGGTGCTGCAACACTTCGGACTGACCCAGTATCCCCTCGGCAAGGCGCACACCGAGCTGTGGGACGACGGGTTCCTCGCGCAGCTCACCGAGCGCTTCTCCTGGCTGCTGCAAACCCCCGGTGTGGGGCTGTTGACGGGTGAGGCCGGCGTCGGCAAGACGGCCGCGCTACGCCAGCTGACGCAGAAGACGGCCGCGCTACGCCAGCTGACGCAGACCCTCAACCCCCATCGCTACCAGGTGATCTATCTGGCCGAGACCGACTTCGGGCGCCTGGATCTGTACCGCTCGTTGGCCCTGGCGCTGGCACTGGAGCCCGTCTACCGGCGCGCCGCCCTGTGGCGTCAGATCAAGGCCCGGATCCAGGAGCTGGCCGACGGCAAAGGCGTCACGCCGCTGTGGATCATCGACGAGGCACACAACCTGCCCGCGGAGTTCTTTCGTGACCTGCCCGCCTTCCTCAACTTCGCCTTCGACTCCCGCGACCTGATGGCCGTGTGGCTGCTCGGGCATCCCGCGCTGGAGCAAACCCTGGATCGTGCCCCCTATGCGGCGCTGGCCAGCCGCATCCAGGTGCGCCTGCGCCTCAAGCCGGTCAGCGAGCGCGAGCGCTTCCACCGTCTCATCAGCCATGCCTTCAAGCAGGCCGGCGCCCAACATACCCTGCTGTCTGACTCCGGCCTCGAGCTGTTGCGTCAGGCCTCCCGGGGTCTGCCACGCTACGCCGGGCGCATCCTCAAGACCAGCTTACAGCTGGCCGTGCCCAAGGGTTTGAATCACCTGCCCGACGAGCTGATCCAACAAGCCATCGAGGAGCTGCGATGAAGATCTTTCCCGTTTCGCTGCCAGAGGATCTCCCTCCCGCGGTCGCGTTGGCGCTCTTTGAGACACTCGACAATCTGACCAATGCGGTCTGGAATCTGTACGAGACCGATCTGATCGAGCTCATGATGGCTGAACACAACCAAGCTCCGCCCGCTCAACAGGTGCTCGACTTCAACGACGACCTGCCCTTCTAGCTCGCTGCCGTCCCGCGCTGGCCGAGGGGGCTATTTCCCCTCGCTCAGCTCGGGACTTCTCTTTGCGTCTCACCTCAAATAGGTCGGGACGTTCTCCCTAAAAGAACGTGGGACGTAACACTCAAGCAAGGCGCGCAGCAACTCCTTGCGGTCGCGATCGCTGGTCGAGGGTGCTGACCCGTTTGATTCATGCGGAGGCCGTTGCGCCCGCTTGGAGTTTGAACGGAGAGCCTGGCAGATGCGTGAGCTTGCCGGCGACCAGGTAAGCGATGGTGATCAGATGCCGGGTGGTACCGTAGCCGCGGGCCTTGGCCCACGTGTGAAATTCCCCGCGCTCCCCGCACGGATCGACGGAAGCCGGCAGCTCAGCCAGAAGCGACGCATCGAACTCGCGGCCTGCAAACTCGGCCCCGAGTTGAGTCGTGTCAACACAGGTAAGGATCGCTCGATAGCCGGCGCGTACGAACTCCTGCGCGAGGGCCGACGTGTCCATTCCCCAGAGCGGAAAGACGGGTGCCCAGCCAATCGGAGGCAACACGCGTTCGCGATAAGCCCGCACGTCGGCCAAGAAGAGGTCGCCAAAGGCGATGTGCCGCACGTCCGGCCGGTCATGTCCGAAAGCCGCCAGCGCGGCCGCGAACGCCTCCTCATACGCAGCGTTGGTCGCGGCGACAGGAATAGCCACCTCGATCAGCGGCAAGCCGAGAGCCGCGATCTGGGCCTCAAGCACGGCACGGCGAATACCATGCATGCTGATCCAGTCGTGGTCGCGGGTGATCGTAGTGAGCACCGCGATGACGTCAACGGCCGGATCTGCGCGCAGGGCCGCGAGGGCCAGGCTGCTGTCCTTGCCGCCGCTCCACGCGAGAACCACCGGACGTACCCTCATGAGTACCCGCCAACTGGAGTAGACCCAGCAGCCGCCCTGATCTTTTCTATCTCGTACCGTAATTCTGCTCGGAGCCCCTCTTCCACCGCGCGCAACCGCGCATCTATGTTGTTGTCGGTCATACGTTTTCATCATACCGCGCGCCAGGCGTAAGTAAAGAAATACAGAAACCCGCAAACACAGAACGACGATCCGCGCCGCCGCGCCCGCAACAGCGTGCCAACACTCGCGCAAACCACCCATCCAAGGCCGGCCGCCCAACGGCACCACGGCTCCGTGGCCCCACGCACCGCGCAAGACTGCAGAACCACGCCCAAGATCCCCGCCGCGCCATCCAAAACTCGGGAGGTCACCGGCATCCAACCCCCGAGAGGTGAGCTCGCGCCCTCTCCCGCTCGTCGTTGCTTGAAAAACAGGTAAACACCACCAGATAATGCTCGTGCTGCTGTGCAGCATTTTTCACCCTTAAGGCAAGGAGAAACAGCGATGACGACGCAAGAACCGTCTGATCTCACAGACCTGATTAAACGGCTCGACCCGATGGCTCTGAGCGAACAGTACAAGGAGTTCCTGGGCAAATTCAGCTTACCGAATCTCGACACGAAGGCATTGATCGAGACTCAGAGCAAGAACGTGCAGGCATTAACAGATGCCAATCGGGCCATCCTGGAGAGCACCCAATCCCTATTTCAACGCGAAGTCGAGATGATGAAGCAAGTGCTCGAAGAGACGTCCGAGGCTGTAAAGTCTCTCGGTGGTGCCGCCAATCCCCAGGAAGCTGCCGAAAAGCAAATCAAGTTGATCGAGGACTCCGTCAGCAAGACGCTGGCCAACTTCTCCGAGATCAGTGAGTTGGTGAGAAAAACGCAGGATGCGACGACGCAGCGGGTGACCGATCGCTTCAATGAGAGCCTGGCCGAGCTTCGCGCGAGCATCGCAGAGGTGAAGCCGGAAGCCAAGTAAGAGACTCCACCAGGCAGCGCCTGTGCGTTGCTACCGTTGCACACCGCCGCATCTGCGGTATAGTGGCTGTGGAAGTATCTGACTTACCGGATTTTGATCAAGGCCGCCCCCCGGGGCGGCCTTTGACATTCATGCGGCACGAAACCTGTCCATATCGAGCCGTGAGGCGAAATCGTCCGCGAACAGGAGCCGGGTGACGACGCCCTCCTTCGTCGCGTCCATGACTTCGCGGCCAATGTGGCCGCGGGCGCCAAACACGTACGCCGTCTTACCGAACTCGTCCTTGACATACCTCAGGGCATACACCAGATCCCCGTGGGTGCAACCCGTCGCCCGCGCCCGCTACGCGGCGAGTGGCTGGCTGAAATCGGCATCGTTGGCGGCAGATCCCGGGTACAGGCGCTGGGATTCGCGCTGGATGCGGAACGCGGTGAACTCCTTCCAGAGGCCGCTGAGGTAGATACAACGCATATCGAGCATGGCGCGGGCGCCGGACATGACCCAGCGCATTCCGGAACGTTCCATGCGGTCCTTGACGACACACCGGCA
>JARRNE010000632.1:0-8261 GCA_037385305.1 Chromatiaceae bacterium
CCTGTTCAAAGGGTTTGTCGTGCGGCAAGAGCCGGATCGGGATGTGAAGTCAGTCCGCGATAGCTACCCCCGATTCGTCATCGATGGCCGAAAGATCAGGCTGCGCAGGCCGACGAACTGTGCCCCGTACGGCATGCCTCCCGGCTGCCGATTCAGCCATATCGGGCGCTATCGCAAGACCCCCTCCTGGTTGGACGCCGGACACCCGTTGGCCATCCATTGCCGGGTCCGGGACCGGGGGAAGCGATGCGAGGGCAAGGCACGGGAGACAAGGGTCACCGTGGGAGACACCTGTGACACGCAGATGCGACCGGTCGCCGGAGTCCGATAGCACCGGGGCCGCGAGGACAGGCCCGTACCAAAGGGCGGACCGCAGGCAGCCGTTTGACGGGGATCAAGGTCCAGGTGACGAGTCCGGTTTGATCAGTTGCCTTCCCGGCTCTCCCAGCCTTTTTCCCGTAACGGATCGGCTCGATCAGCGGGGTGCGCATCAGCTGACGGGGGACCGGTAGCGCAGCCGGCGAGCTGAAGCGAGGCGAGCAGGACGAAGGCGCGCCTCATCTCACGCGCAGGCCGGCCACCTACCGCGCAAGGGCCCAAAAGCGCGGAGGTGATCTGGACCTTGTCACGAACGATCCGTCAACGCATCCGACTGGTGTTCGTGAGGACAGGTCGCGGAAAATCGGGCGCCGACCAAAGTAAGGTGTGGAGCTCCTGCAGTCCGTCCCGGTGCGATAGAAGGACCCGTTTTTCCGTCGCGGTCAGGCTTTCCGGGCCGTCGTCCTGAAGCTGGAAGATCAGCCCCTCGAGATAGTGTCGGCGCCGGCGGCTCGGAGTTTCCGCCGGGAGTAGCGACATGTGTAACGCCCAGGCACAAGGGTCCACCACGGCGCGGTGCCAGGCACTGCTCGATGACGGCCGGCGTACCGGATGGGCGCGCAGGCCCGTGAAGGTTCTCCGCGAGCAGCGCCAGGACCCGAGGCTGCTCGGATTCTTCGGGCGTCAGGAAGAGTCCGGCGGCACGGGCCCCCCGCCCGACGGAGATGCGGCTGGTGATGATGGAAACGGGAATGGCGAAGCCCAGTCCCGCAAGCACCGGCGTGAACCACCAAAAGAAATGCGGCACATAGAGGTATGACAGGGTGCCGGTGATCAGCGCGATCAGGGTATGGGTCCAGTGGGCGCCGATGGCCTCAGCAAGGCCCGTCTGGTGGTCGCCGCGCTGCTGAACCGGCCAGCCGACCGCCTTGCGGAGAAGGATGGCGATCACGAACTTGGTCTGAAAGAGCATCAGGACCGGAGCCAGCAGAACCGAGAACAGGCTCTCGATGAAGACGCTGGCCACTGCCCTCCCCAGGCCGCCGAATCGTTTACCCAGCTCTGGCTTGAAGCCAAGGAGGGCGAGGGTGACCCAGAGCACGGTGGTCATCTCCACCCTGTAAGAGGTCGGCCAGACCGGAAACAGGCTGTTCGCGAAGAAATATACCGGCTCGCGGAGGCTTTGCATGTAGGCCTGCAGCCCGGTCAGGATGAGGAAGATCGCCCACAGGGGAGAGGCGGCATAGGACATGACACCCATGGCGAAGTGGACCCGGCTGATAGGCCGAAAGCCGAAGGCGGAGACCAATCGGCTGTGCTGCAGGTTGCCCTGGCACCAGCGCCGGTCCCGCTTGGCATAGTCGATCAGCGTGGGCGGAACCTCTTCATAGCTCCCCCCCAGGTCATAGGCGAGCCACACATGCCAGCCGGCTCGGCGGAGAAGTGCTGCCTCGACGAAGTCATGGCTCAGGATTTCGCCCCCGAATGGCTCCTGCCCCGGCAGACTCGGCAGGCCACAGTGGTCAGCGAACGGCTTGACCCGGATGATGGCGTTGTGCCCCCAGTAGTTGCTGCTCCCGAGCTGCCAATAGCTGAGCCCCGCCGCAAACATCCGGCCGTAGAGGCTCCCCGCAAACTGAATCATCCGGGCAAACAGCGACTTGTGGTTGACGGGGACCGGCGGTACCTGAATGAGTGCCACGTGCGGATTGCGCTCCATGCGCGCCACCATCTCCAACAGGGTATCCCCGGACATCAGGCTGTCCGCATCCAGGGCGATCATGTACCGGTAACGGTCACCCCACTGCCTGCAGAAATCCGCCAGATTGCCGCTCTTGCGGCTCGTGTTTTCGACCCGGTTTCGGTAAAAGACCCGCTGTGGCTGGCCAAGCTCCGACGACCACTTGCGCCACCGGAGCTCCTCTTCCACCCAGATGTCGGGATCGCGGGTATCGCTCAGGATGAAGACCTCGAAGCCGTCCTGCCGTCCCGTCTCCTCCAGGGATTGGTAGACCGCCCGAAGTCCCGCGAAGACACGCTCGGGATCTTCGTTATAGACCGGCATCACCAGCGCCGTCTTGGGCGACGACGCGCCAGGCGCCGGAGTGCCCGTGACCCCGAGCTTCGCAACGGAGTAGCTGTCCCTCCCCGTCAGCAGCATGACGAAGCCGATAGTGGCGGTCCAAAAGGAGGCGCTGATCCAGAGGATCAGGATCGCGTAGAACACCAGCAGCGCAAGCTCCAGCGGAGTCAGGCCGTTGCCCAGGAACGCCCATCCCAGGAGGCTTATGGCGCCCACGGTCGTGACGGTCACCAGGAAGAAATAGATCGCCCGCTGGTAGAAGTCCTCCGCCCTGCGAGGGGCGGCCGGGACCGGTGGGGGTTTGGTGCGGTGCTTGGAGACCCGCCCTCGCCGGGGGTGGACGATGCGCAGGAGCACACGCGCGACCCCCTTGGTCAGGGAGCGCCAGAAGAGCCGGATCGGCTGGGGCGCCATTGCCAGCGGGGCCGGCGGCGGGACCGGCCGGACGCTGGCCGCTCGGACCTGCTGCGCCACGCTCTCTCCCCATACGCCCGACCAACGCTGGGCCCAATGAGGAACCGTCCCGCCCAGAAGGGCCGCACGTGCCGTCGCGAGCACATCGGACTCCGGCTCGATCCCAAGCTCGGCGGCAATCCATTCGTCGAGCAGTGCCCCGGTCTCCTCGATGGCGGCCTCCGCCGGGTCTTCGGCCTGTCGCGTGGCCCGATGATTCTCGAGGCGGGTCCGAACCCGCGCGGACAACCGCTCGATGTCCAGCGGATCGCGAACGCCAAGCGCCTCCAGATAGGCAACCACGCGAGGGGCCAGCGCAGCCCACCCCTGCGCCGCACCGGCGGCGACCTCCGGCTCGGGGCCGAAGGTTTGGGCCGCCTCTGCAACGGCGTTCATTGGCTGCGCACCCACTGGAAGCTCCAGGTCTCGCTGAGGACATCGTTGCCTCGGTAGAGAAAGGCGCGGAGGCCCACCGGTGCGTCACCCTTCGGGGTCAGCTCGAAGAACAGTCTTTGCCCCTTCGTGTGAGGATTTTCCTCGACGACCGCTTTGGACAATGCCCCGGATGAGGCCACGACGTTTGCCTGGACGGGCTTGTCCGGCTTTGATTCGGCAAGCGCCGGCCCCGCAAAATCGATGACGAATTTTCGGACCTTCGGGTCGGGGACGTCCGTGCCGCCCGCGCCAATGCGCGTGGAGAGAGTGCGCCCTCCCTGAAGGTGCTCTTCGGCGTCCCGGCAGAAGATCAGCCGATACTCATACTCCCACTCCTGACCTGCCCGCACCGCTCGGTCAGGTATCCAGTACGCGACAATGTTGTCGTAGCCCGAATGACCTAGGGTTGTTGACCTGAAAGCCGTTGATTCGCAGGCCGAGGGGATTAACAAGAGGCCGCCAAATGCGTTCGCCCGCGCCCGTCTCGACGATCAGTCCATCCGAGTCATGCACCTCAGGGCGGAAATCATCCATGAAGCGGGTCCTGTCCTCCCCGTGGAAGAACATACTGGTCAGGGGGGCGATGCCAAGCTTCCTCACGCCCTCCCTAGTGTAGAGGTGTGCCTTCACCTCCATGACGGTCTGGCGCCCCGGCTCGATGATAAAGCGATATGCACCAGTGACGCTTTCGCCGTCCAGCAGGGCATAGAGAGTGAGCGAAGTAGCATCCGGCGCGGGCTTTACCAGCCAGAACTCGCGGAACGCGGGAAACTCTTCCTTGCTGGGAAGCCCGGTATCGATGGCCAAGCCACGGGCTGTGATGCCATAGTTGAGGTTCCGCGCCACCGCGCGGAAATAGCTCGCGCCGAGAAAGACAGCCACCTCATCGAAAGTATCGCTGCGATTGATGGGATAGAGCAGGCGCAGGCCCGCGAAACCCAGGTCGGTCGGGAGATCGGCGGGGATATTGTTCTTTCCATAATCGTATAGGTCCCTTTGAAACTGGATGGGAACCACCTTGTTGTCTTCCACGACATTCATCTTCACTCTGTCATGGAACATGAAGCCGCGCGGAAAGAGCTCGACCTGAAACGGCAGGTCCTCGGCACGCCAGAGGGACTTTTCGCGGCGAAAACGGACGTCTCGGTACTGATCGTAATCGAGGCTCGCCAGGGCTGGGGGAAGCTCCGGCCTATCCGGCTCGAACGGCCCGGACGCCAGAGCCGCGGCCAGGCGAACCACCGTGGCGAAGTTGAAGGGTGCCGTGACCCCTTTCTTCTCTAAAGGAGCGGCAGCTCCGGTGGGTCCGCCATCCGCCCGAGCCGAATAATCGACCGCAGGAGCCAAGATGACCAAACAACCGATCAGTATCCCAAAGACTCTCGAGCCCATAGCTGCGTGACCTAAATCGTGTCCTTTGCGAGTATCGCCCGGCTACCGGCCGGGTCCTTCGAGCGCCGCCCCCTCGTTTCATCGATAGTATCTTGCCACAAGATCCTCAAGGGATTTTCTGCCTGGCATCGCGCAGGGCGATTAGCGCTATCCCTCAGCTGTGCGCAAGGGTCGGGTACGGGCCGTCGAGACACGCCGTAAATACGTTCCATGCAGGCTCCACGGCGCCATCCGTGGCGCCGAGGGTCCCGCCGACCCGTACCCGACCCCTGCCTTGGTTTTCAGCTGAGCCACGACGCTAATCGCCTCGCGCAGTGCGTTAAGGCCTTGTCAGGATGCGCCGGTAGCCGCCCGCGATAAGCGCGGCAATGTCGACCAGGAGCATCGGCAGCGGAGAGAAGAGCGGATAGGCAATGTAGCGACTACGCCACTCCGGGTGGAACTTCTCCTTGAAGCTTCTTAGTCCTTTGTAATTATAAAGCCGGTTCCCGTAGTCATAGGCGTAGCGGGCGAACCGCTCGTCCGGACGCGCATAGCGGGTCCTGCCCACTCCGCTCAAGGGAGCCATGCCCAGATTGAACCAGGCGTAACCTTCGGAGCGGGCATACTCAATCATCTCCGTGAACAGATAATCCATAGTGCCCACGGGGGCATCCGGAAGCTGCCGAATCAGATCAACCCCGACCTCCGTGCGACCGCGGTAAGACGGAGTCAGGCTGGCGAACGCGACCATACGCCCTCCCTGCCGCACGACGAACGGGTCGAAGGAACCCACGGAAAACCGCTTTTCTGCGCTCCCGCGCGCCGCCAGCCATGCATTCGAGACTGCCGCCAGCTCCTTCCAGGCTGCCTCATCCAGCGGATGAGCCAACTGGGTGGCGCGCAACCCCTGGCCCAAGGCACGGTTGACGCCGGCACGCAGGGTCTGGCGGCGCCTGCCCGCCAGGGTGAAACCCTCCGTCCTGACCAACCCCATCTCTCCTGCCTTGAACAGAGAGAATCCGGCGTCGTGGTAGCGATGTAGATGCTCGTCGGCAACCTCATAAAAGACCGGGTCCAGATCATGACGGTCCGCGAAGTCCCGGAACTCGGAGATCGCTTGACCGAAACGCTCCGGCGCCCCCATGGGATCCCCCAGGGCGACGAGCCGGTTGCGAACCTGGGCGAATTGGATGAGGCAGCGGCCGTCGGCCGCGTAGAACAGGTGCTTGTCCCCCATGAAGACCAGGTGGGCGAACGAGCCCCCGCGGTTGTTCTCGAGCCACTCGCGGGTCTTCAGGAGGGTGCTCGCATCGACCCGCTGAAGCTCCGGCCGCGGCATGCGAAAGTAGCCCCAGGCGAGCCACACGACCAACACCAGCACCACCAGCGGCAGGGAACGGAGGAAGCGGGCGACGTGCAGATTCGGCTCCACCTGGACCCACAGATCGGACCCAACGGCCGACCCGCCATCGACCCATGTGCCCAGCAGGACATAGCCCACCACACTGGCGAACATGGCGAAGAGCCACAGCAGGCTCCGGTGCCCCAGCAGGGGGTAGGAGAGCCGATAGAAGGCTGCGCGCCGGATTCTCAGCAAGCCGGCCACCGCAAGGATGAACAACGCCTCCCCCAGGTCCGCCCCCTTGACCAGGCTGAGCAGCGCCCCTGCGAGGAGAAGGGGCATTGTCAGGTGATAGGCGCTCTTTGCCTGGAGACTGATCCCGCGGGACAGGGCGATCAGAAGCACCCCCACTCCAACCGAGAGAAAGTGGGACACCTCCATCGCGCGCAGCGGAATGACCCGGAGCAGGAGATCGATCCGCTCCTCGATCCCCGGCACGGCCGCCGAGACCAACATAACCACCCCGGTGGCGAAGGTGAGATAGCCCAGCAACCGCACACCCAGATTGGCCAAGAAATGGAGGGGCAGGCGCAGCAGGCCCAGAAGCGGATTGTCCTGCCAGTGCTTGGCAAGGCGGGCAACAAAGGCGCGGTCGCTCTTGGCCATCAGCTCCGCCCCGAGATACACACCGATCAGCCATGGGACCAGGTAGTAGGTCAGGCGATAGAGCAGCAGTCCGGCGACGGCATTCTCCGCGGAAGCGCCGGTGACGGTAAGCATCACCACCAGGGAGCCGTCGAAGACGCCGAGTCCGCCGGGGATCAGGCTCAGCACCCCGAGAGTCGCCGCCAACGCAAAGGCCGCCAGGAAGATCCCGGGCGCAACGGAGGATCCGCCCCATCCCAGCCGCGACTCGCTGTGAAGGACCCGCCGCGCAATCACCCGGCTCACGCACAGGGCGAGGAAAATGGGGAGGTAAGCGGCGTCCCCTATCAAGACGCCCCGGACCGCCCAGCGGGAGAGGCCGGCGGGAACGAGCCGGGCATCACCGAACAGCAGGGCGAAGAGCACAAGGACGGACAGACCCACCGGGATCGACAGCATCACCACCCCCGAGTATAGAGAGGCGGTGCGCGCCGACACGCCTTCGCGTGTAAGCAGCAAGATGCGGATGCCCGAGCCGGCGAGCCCCGACAACCCGATGAGGTTATTCATCGTGTTGGCCACCCAGCTGTAGCGCAGCAGCTTGGTGCGCGGCACGTCGATCTCGAGCCAGCGGCTGACCCAAAGGTCATAGAGGCTCATGCCGAAGATCGCTGCCAAGGCGAGCAGGTGCAGCCCGGCGAGGGTCTCCAGGGGCACCCGTCGAACGCTCTGGTGCACCGCGTGAAAGTCGAAGCCCCGCAGCTCAAACCAGGCGGCGAAGCCCGTAACGAGGATGAGGATCGGCGGCGCGGCACGCCGCAGCCAGGTGAGCAACGAGACGGCGCCCGCCTGAACCTCAGGTCTGGGGTCCGACGGGGGAGCGGAAGGTTTGGTGGACCGCGTTGGCGCGGGTCGATTCATTGCTGCGCCAGACGCCACAGGGTCCCCCTGTAGCTACTGCAGGGCATAACCGGAAATTCTCCCATGCATTGTCCGAAACCCGCAACGCTTCAAGGCCTCGAGCTGTCCCGGGTGGGCAGCCATTAGACGGACTCGCACGGGATCACCGGGCGCACACCGCTGGCGGCTCACCCGCTCGATCCTCGCCGTGATGCTCCTGCTCTCGGCCGGACTCTCTATCCTCGCGGTGGGGTAGGAAACCGGACGGCTGACGCAGCTCAGCTACCCCGGCAACGACCTCAGTCGCGGGTATAGGGGGGCAGCCTGGCCCCGCAGTCCTTGCAGAACTTGGCGTCCGCCTCGTGTCCCTCGCTTAGGCACTCATGGCAGGTGCGCGTAGTCGGCTGCCGGATGAAGCGGCGGGCGGTCATCTCGGCGGTCACGATCCCTGTCGGTACCGCGAGAATACCCCACCCGATGAGCATCATCAGGGAAGCGATGAGCTTGCCCAGGTCCGTGTGCGGGGTGACGTCGCCGTAGCCGACCGTCGTCATGGTCACAATGCCCCAGTACACCGCCGTGGGGATGCTCGTGTAGCCGTTCTCCGGGCCCTCCACCAAATACATGTTGCTTCCTAGCATCAGCACCGCCATGAGCACGACGGTGACAAAGTTCAGGATCTTGCGCGCGCTGGCGCGAAGGGCCTGGACG
>JARRNE010000633.1:0-2420 GCA_037385305.1 Chromatiaceae bacterium
GAGCTCCCGCCGGACACCGGCATGGCCTACGTGCTGATCCAGCACCTGGACCCCAAGCACGAGAGCATGCTCACCAGCCTGCTGACCAGGACCACCCCCATGCCCGTGGTGGAGGCCACCGATGGCCTGAGCGTGGAGCCGAACCATGTCTATGTGATTCCCCCCAACACCAATCTGGGCATCCTCCACGGGACCCTGCACCTCATGCCCCGCGGGGACCCGCACAAGCAGCACCTGCCGGTCGACTACTTCCTGCGCTCACTGGCCGAGGACCAAGGCACCCGCGCCATCGGCGTGATCCTCTCGGGCACCGCCTCGGACGGGGCCCTGGGGCTCAAGGCGATCAAGGCCGAAGGCGGTATCACCCTGGCCCAGGATCCGGCGTCGGCAAAATACGACGGCATGCCCCGCAGCGCCATCGCGACCGGGGGTGTGGATTTCATCCTGCCCCTGGAGGGCATCGCCAAGGAGCTGGCGCGCCTCGCCGGCCATCCCTCTGTGGCCCGCGAGGCAGCGGCCAGGCCCGAGCTGCCGCCCGAGGCCATTGACGACCTGAGCAAGGTCTTTCTCCTGCTGCGCGGCCACACCGGCAACGACTTCACCTATTACAAGCAGTCCACTGTCCAGCGCCGGATCAAGCGCCGCATGCTGCTGCACAAGCTGGAGCGTCTCAAGGACTACGTGAGGTTCCTGCAGCAGGCGCCCGGCGAGCTGGATGCCCTGTTCCAGGATATGCTCATCAACGTGACCGGTTTCTTCCGCGATCCCGAGACCTTCGAGGCGCTGAAGAAGACAGTGTTCCCCCGCATCATGGCAGGCCGCTCCCCGGAAAATCCAATTCGGATCTGGGCGGCGGGCTGCTCCAGCGGGGAGGAGGCCTACAGCGTCGCCATTGCGCTGCTGGAGTTTCTGGGCAATCAGGCCACCGGCACCCCGATACAGATCTTTGCCACCGACATCGACGCGAACGCCATCGACAAGGCCCGGACCGGCGTGTATGCGGAGAACATCGCGGCCGATCTTACCCCGGCGCGCCTGCAGCGCTTCTTCGTACGGGTACCGGAAGGCTACCAGATCGGCAAGCCCATCCGCGACATGTGCGTATTCGCGGTGCAGAACGTCATCAAGGACCCCCCCTTCTCGCGCCTGGACCTGGCGGTATGCCGCAACCTGCTGATCTATCTCGGCAATGTCCTGCAGAAGAAGGTGCTGCAGGTCTTTCATTATGCCCTGAAGCCGACCGGCTTCCTCATGCTCGGTACCTCGGAGACCGTGGGCGGCTCCGCTGATCTGTTCGCGCTGGCGGACAGGAAGAACAAGATCTACACCAAGAAGACGGCGCTGATTCCGCTGCAGTACGAGTTTGCCGCCGGCGCACCGGGCCTGTTGGAGACCGAAGGGCCCGCCGCGCCGCCGTCCCCGGCGCCCATCGACATACCGCATCAGGCGGACCGCATCATCCTCAACCGGTATGGCCCGCCGGGCGTCATCATCCACCAGCGCCCGCAAGGAAGGCGTGAGGATGCGAGCAGACGGCGAGTCCCGGACCGTGGACATCCAGGTCATCCCCCTCCAGGGGCCAGCGGCCGCCGGGCCTCACTTCCTGGTCCTGTTCGAAGAGCCATCCCCGCCGGTCCCGGCTCCCGAGACCGCGCGGGAAAAGACACCGGCCAAGGTGGTACCAGGCCGGCTCGACCGCCGGGTCGAGGAGCTGGAAGGCGAGCTGGCCACCAACAAGGAGTACATGCAGTCCATCATCGAGGAGCAGGAGGCGACCAACGAGGAGCTCAGCTCCGCCAACGAGGAGATCCAATCGGCCAACGAGGAGCTGCAGTCCACCAACGAGGAGCTGGAGACCGCCAAGGAGGAGCTGCAGTCCACCAACGAGGAGCTGGCCACGGTCAACGATGAGCTGGAGAACCGCAACCTGGAGCTGACCCAGACCAACAGCGACCTCACCAACCTGCTAAGCAGCATCGACCTGCCGATGGTCATGCTGAGCGAGGACCTGCGCATCCGCCGTTTCACCCCGCCGGCGCAACGGCTCCTGAACCTGATTGCGAGCGACGTGGGACGTCCCATCTCGGACATCAATCCCAGGTTCGACCAGCCGGACCTGGGCAAGCTGGCGCTGGAGGTCATCGATGCGCTCTCGCCCAAGACCCTGGAGGTCCGCGACCCGGAGGGGCACAGCTATTCGCTACGATTGCGGCCTTACAAGACCGGGGATAACCGGGTCGCCGGCGCCGTGCTGGTGTGCGTCGACATCACCGAGCTGAGAAACCACCTGGCGCAGGAGCGGCGCCTGTCGACCGTGGTACGCGATTCCAACGATGCCATCACGGTCCATGACCTCGACGGCCGAATCCTGGCCTGGAATGCGCGCGCGGAGCGGCTCTACGGCTATACGGAGGCCCAGG
>JARRNE010000633.1:2481-4781 GCA_037385305.1 Chromatiaceae bacterium
GCCGGGAGGCAAAGGACTTCGTCCAGCGGCTTCGCCGAGGCGAGACCGTTGCGCCCTTCAAGACACAACGCATCACCAAAGAGGGGCGGGTCCTAGACGTGTGGCTGACCGCCTCGCTGTTGGTCGATGACGCCGGCAATCCCAAGGGTGTGGCAACGACCGAACGGGAGATGACCACGCGGTGACCGGGGCCAGGCGCTTGGGGCGATTGCCCAGGCCACCCTGCCTGGGCGTAAGTGCGGCGCAGAAGCGATCCTGTCGAGCTGGTGGTGCGCCGAGGTGGGAACGCGCTGGCCATTGTGAGCCAGCGCACAAACGACCCCTATAATCAGGGGGTCCGACGGCTGTCATTCGGGCGGCCGCCCGAGCGGCACCTTGCAACACACCAGGGTGCCGCCGCCTTCGGCCGGCCCGACAGTGCACCTCCCGCCTATGATGCCGGCCCGATACTGCATGATGTGCAGGCCCAACCCAGTGGCCTGCTCCGGCGCGGCGGCGATACCTTTGCCGTCGTCGCGCACCGTCAGCACCAGCTCGTCGGCGTCCTGTTGCAGGACAACCCGCACGGTCGCCGGTGCTCCGTGTTTGATGGCGTTGTGCACTGCCTCCTGGGCAAGGCGGTAGAGGTGCAGCACCTGGACATTCTCAGCGAGCTGCACGTCCGAGGCGCCCTCGTACCGGCAGTCTATTCCCGATACGGCCCGCACCTGGTCGGCAAGGTGGGACAAGGCGTGCGCCAGCCCCTGCGGATCGATCTCCACCGGCGACAGACCGCGGGCCAGCGAGTGGGCCTCGTTCAACGCGGCCTGCAGATGCGTGTGCAACTCGGCTACGACCGCGGCCTCCCCGGGGTGCCCGGCCGTCGCCAGGCGGCGTTCGATGCCACTGGCCAGCAGGGTCAGCCCGGTGAGCTGCTGGCCGATGCCATCATGGATCTCACGGCCGATACGCTCCTGCTCGGCGGTGCTCGCCTCCAGGATTTCGCGCTCGAGCCTCTTGCGCTCTGAGATGTCCCGCAAGAAGGCGAAGAACAAGCCCCCGCCGATGTCCGAATAGGTGGTGCTGACCTCCACGGGCCAGAGCTTCCCGTTCTTGGTACGATGCCGCGTCTCGAACAGATCGCTGCCGGCGCGTATGACCTTGTCTATGCGAGCCCGTGTTTCAGCCACGGACTCGTTTGCGTCGAGATCGGAGATCCCCATGCCGAGCAATTCCCTCCGGCTATAGCCCGAGCGATGCACGTAGGCGTCATTGACGCCGCGCAGGTGCCCGCCGCTGTCGAGCATCCAGAATCCGTCTGCGGCCGTCTCGATGACGGCGCGATACCGTGCCTCCTGCTGCAATAGCTTCTGCTCAGCCTGCTTACGCTCGGTGATGTCCAAAAGGATGCTGTGGCATTGCACTGAGCGGCCTATCCCTTCCCCGCTTCCGGGCGCGGGGCTGCTTTCCAGAAGCAGCGTACGCCGCTCGCCCTTCTCACTGGTCGGATCCATGGTCAATTCGACGCGCTGCGGTGCGCTGGCGGCCTCACCGGCGGCAAGCACCTGACGCAAATGGGCGAACAGGGCGCTGCGTTGACCCTTTGGCAGGCGCGCTGCCAATGGATAGCCGAGCAACCCTTGGCGGGGGCGCCCCAGCAGCTCGGCGGCCTTGAGATTGCCCTCGAGCATCCGCCCCCGCCGGTCGAGGGTCAGGTAGCCGACGGGTGCGAAGTCGTAGAGGTCGGCATAGCGGTCGCGCGAGGCCTCCAGCTCCGCCTGGACCTCGCGCAGCTCGCGGTTCTGCAGCTCCAGCTCGATCTGATGCACCTGCAGATCGTGCAGCAGCCGTTTCTCCTCCCGAGAATCAGCGGCGAGCACCTCCTGGCTGGCCTTGAGCAGGCCGATCAATTCGCTCTTCTCCAGCTTGTGCAGATCAGCCATGGCGCAAGCTCCACTGCGCCACGGAACCTACGAGCTCGCCCCCGCCGGCGACAACACGGAAGCGCACGAGGGTCCCGGTCTTGTCCTCGACATGCTTCAGCTCACCGGGCATCTCGGTGGTGATGCGCTTCTCAGCCCGCACCGAGAGGCGGTGGATGATCAGGATGAGCAGATCGACCAAGCCATCGATCAGCTCCCGTCGGCGCTGCCAGCAGTACGCCGAGAGCAGGGCGTAACGCACCGGTGGGCAATGACGGCGAAGTTCCCGGGCCGATTCAGTCGCCGCACGAGCGCGGTATCGTGTCAGGAGCTTCCGCGAGATCTCCTGCCAAAGCTCGGCGGGCAGATTGAACTCATCGATCAAGGCGAGTTTTGCGA
>JARRNE010000634.1:0-3922 GCA_037385305.1 Chromatiaceae bacterium
CTCGATCGCCTCGTAGCAGATGGCCCCGTCACGGACCCTCGGTCCGATGCAGCGGTAGCCGGCGCCTCCCAGGGCGTGGAAGAGAGAATCCAGCCCCGCACGGGCGAGAAAGCGGATGCTGCTCACGGCGCAGCCCGCTCAGGGAACGCCGCCGCGCGAGCCACGCAAGACACAACCCACGGGCCGGCGACCGTCTCGTGCCCGCAGCGATGACCTCGTCGCCCCGTCGAGATTGCCGCATATCGCTCCACCCTTGGTCGTCTTAGTCGCAGCGAAGTCATGGAGCCGGTCATGGCTAGGAACACTCCGCAGATGCTGGCAACTAGTGTGGCAGCGAGCGTCTGATCTGCCAACTTGGTCCCCCGTTTGCCCGAGTGGAGCAGATCCATCTCCCTAGCGGGAGGAAAGATCGGCCAGCCTGAATTCCTACCTACCGTTCCTCCTACCCTCCTCGCCAGCGTGATCTCGTGACACCACCCCTGCGTGTCACGCTTGTCCGGAACGATTCGCGCCCTCCCAGTCGGTGCGCGGCCCTTTGCAGCGGGATTCGCTCGGACCTTTGCCCAACCAAGTTCGTGAATTCCCCCGGCCACGGCCGAGCCGGCTGGCACTTGATGGCGAATCCAGCGCTTCGAGACCAGCGAACTGCATGGCACGCCCGCTTCGTGTTTTGTGTCCGAGCCGCGGATAGGCCGGTGGTTCGCGGTACGGGCTGGGATCTTCGGCGTCTCCTCAAGGGACTGTGGAACTTCGTCCTGGGAGTCGATCTGACCGGCCAGTTTCTGCGCGCCCGGGAAGCGGCCAAGGAGTTTGTGCGGCGGGGGGTCCAAGCAGACCTCTCCTGCTCGGCGGGCAAGATCATCTGCGTGTCCTCGGTGCACGATCAGATTCTCTGGGCCGGCCAGGTAAACTACGCCGCCTCCAAAGGCGGAATCGCGATGTTGGTGAAGACCATTATGACGACACCCATTCATGCACACATCCCAGATCAATTGGTACAACAGGCCGCAATCCTAATCCGCGATGGCTGGGCGACGGACCTCGATGAGATCCTCACCGATGCTCTTCGTCGCTACTTGACGTCGCACAGCGCAGAGCTCAGCGAGGCTTTCATTCGCGGGGACTATGGAATGGGGCCTGCGTGGCGAAGGATAGTGCCGCCATCCACATGGTTGTCTGTGATGCCGGACCGCTGATCCATTTAGACGAGCTAGGCACGCTGGACTTGCTGGGCGATTTTCAGTCGGTGCTGGTACCTGACGCTGTCTGGATCGAGGTCGAGCGGCATCGCCCGGACCTTTTCGGTCGGACGACCGGAACATTTGCCCGCATCGTGCCACAGCGCCCGCCAGCGGCGTCACTCGCTGCCCTCGCGCGCCTCATGCCGCTGCATCTGGGCGAGACCCAGGCGCTTCAGATCGCGGAAGAGCACAGGGCCGATCCGCTCTTAGCTGATGACACGGCAGCCCGCCTTGCGGCCAAGCAGACTGGATTGTCGGTCCACGGAACGCTTGGAATCCTGTTGCGGGCAATCCGCCGGCAGCAGCGCGAGCCGAGGACCCCGTCTCCCAGAAACTCCTCCAAGCAATAAGCATAGCTGTAGTAGCGCTTGCCTACCGGAGGACGTCAGCCCACTTCTCCGCCAGCCGCCGGGTCCGTCATGCCTCCTGCACCGATCACAGGCAAGGGGTTAAACTTGACGATGAGATAGGGTCGGCGGGAACGCCTGCATGTCAGAGCCAGCCACGAACGCCTTCATTTCGGTTGCCGAGTACCTTGCCGGCGAGCGCGACGGCAGCGTACGCCACGAGTATGTGGCCGGTAGTGTCTACGCGATGACCGGCGGGAGCGTGTACCACAACCGCATCGCCGGCGCCCTGTTCGCCGTCCTGCGGGAGCGATTGCGGGGGCGCCCATGCGACGTCTTCATGGCGGATATGAAGGTTCGCACCCAGCAGGCGTTCTACTACCCCGACGTGATGGTCGCTTGCGACCACACGGACGCAGATCTCTACACCAAAGAACGGCCGCTGCTCGTCGCGGAAATCATCTCACCCAACACTCGAAGTACCGACGAACGGGAGAAGCGCGCTGCCTACCTCGGTCTGGAGAGCCTGCGGGAATACGTTCTGCTGGAGCAAGACCGGGCCGAGGTACGGGTGATCCGGCGCAGCGGGGACGGGTGGACGGAGCATGTCTACGGGCCAGACGACCTGGTGCCCCTGACATCGCTGGACCTGGAGATCGCCATGCAGCACCTCTACGAGGGGGCCTGGCGCTGAGCTGAGGAGGACAGGACGAGGGGGCCTGGCGCTGAGCTGAGGAGGACAGGACCACCAGGCTTCAAGGACGGGTCCGTGTGGGGGGGCATGTCCTGCGTGAATAGAATGCGGCCCATAGCCACTGGGAGATCACGCCCTGCTCCACCGCCCTGCAGCGCCCTTCACCGAACAAGACCCCTGGTCGTGTCACAGGCACGTCACGGATGCGGGTCGTGGTGATGCGTGAACGGTTGAATGTGCTCCAAGACAGCACCCAGCGCCTGGCGGGCTTTTGCTGCGTCGTAGTCCGCTTGCATCCCAACCCAAAACCCATCGCTCAGCCCAAAGACGCGCGACAGGCGCAGCCCGGTATCGGCGGTGATCGCCCGCCGACCAGCCAGAATTTCGCCGATGCGTTGTTGCGGCACCCCAATCGCCTTCGCCAGGCGGTAGGGCGTAATGCGCATTGGCTCGAGAAACTCGCGCGCCAGGACCTCGCCCGGCGGCACCGGCTCCAGATCGCCATCGGCGACATCGGAAAAATCCATGCGGCTCAAGTTTTCCGCGGCAATTGCCATCGTCGGGTTCTCCTAGTGATAGTCGGTGATCGACACGTTCCACGCCTGCCCTTCGCGCCACTCGAAGCATAGACGCCACTGATCGTTGATGCGGATGCTGCATTGACCGTCTCGATCGGCGCTCAGGGTTTCGAGCCGATTACCAGGCGGCACGCGCAGATCGTCGAGCGATTCGGCACGGTTCAACATGGCCAGCTTGCGCTGTGCCTGCCGCGTCAGATCCGGCCCCCAGCGCTTCACGCGCTTGCCGGCAAACAGGGCAGCTGTTTCCTTGTCGGCAAAGCTCTTGATCACGTCGCGATACTAACGCTTAGCGTTAGTATCGTCAAACAAGATCATACGGCAGCGGCGCGTCAAAATCCCCGCACTATTCCTTTGGGTCAGGGTCAATTCGGGTTGGCGATCCGGCTGGTGAGATGCTCGGAGAGGAGGGCAAGCGTTTCGTTACAGGTGCTCTGGCTTCGCGCCACATAGCCGCCGGAGCCGGTTGGCCCGGCCTCGATACCTGGATGGCAAATAGCCGACCCACGCGAATATTCTGGTTGTTATAGAAACTCCCGCCGCCGATGCCCTGGGCCTTCTGCTTTCTCTCGCGCTGGACGGTGGAGAGCACCATGTGATCGCGTTCGGGAAAGCGATCAGAAAAAGACCACCGTCAAGAAATCGATCGCAGGAATCGATCAGGGCCAGGTCTAGCCTGGTAGCGAAAATACCGGGATTCTGTTCGGAAACGCGCCAAAGCTCCGATGGCGACTCGCGATTTCGTCGCCCTGCGCCGCGCGATTCTTCCAGCGGTTGCGAAGTGTAATCCGGAGGGCTCACCGATGCGCGAGTGGCTGGATTTGGCGGCTAACCCAGCGTATCCGGGACCAGAGAAGTTCGCCAAGGGGCACGACGTCTGGGGACCGCGCCCCGTTCGGAGCCGGGAGGCATTGCTCGGCCTGGCCAAGATCAGCGACGACGAGTCAATCCCCCAGCATGTACGCGAGATCCAACCCCAGGGCGTCGAAGGGCGGCACCCGCACCCGCGCCGGCTCCGCAATAGTGGCGATCAGCCGATAGTGCTCGCCGTCGAGCTGGTAG
>JARRNE010000635.1:0-4129 GCA_037385305.1 Chromatiaceae bacterium
TGGAGCACCAGGTCCCCGTCGGCTGCGGGAAGGTCCTGTATTGCACGGCTGGAAAGGGCTGTTCTGGGATCGTATAGGGGGAAGTCCTGCTGTCCCTCCGGAACTGAGGACGGCAGGAGCGGGGGCGGCAGCCTTGCCCACTCGCCGGGCTGGGTCGACACTTCGCCCCCGCGGGCGCTCTCCGCCTCACCCGCAGTGGACGCGAAGGAGGCGGAAGTCGCGCGGGAGGCCTCCGGGCCTGTTGGATCTTCTCCGAGGTCGAGCGGATTGGGGAACACGGGGTGCAAGGGGTGACCCACGGCGGCCAGCGCCGACTCCACCGCACCCTCCCCCTTCGGAAACCCCTCCGGGACTAGCGGCGGCAAACGGGTTCGGTTGGACCGCACGAGCGCCACCCAGCCGCCGTCCTCGCTGGCGAGGCCAAGCTCCGTTTCGTACTGGGCGGTGTCGTTGCGCAGCGAGAATCGAGCCCCCGCCGCGAAGTCCGGGGCTGCCAGGTTGCAGGGCACGGAAGTGACCAGCTCGGCCGCATGATCGGCGCGAATCCGTCGCAGACGCAGCTCTGCGCGAACTGCCGCCCTGGCCTCGGACGGGAAAAGCCCGCGAGCACGCTCCAGATCCCGCGCATTGAGCTGCCACTGTGCCTGGAGATGCTCTGGGTCAACCTCGTAGAGGACCAGCGCGCTGTCCTCAGAGACTAGGGGAAACTCCTTGACGATCGCCTCTGCGACAGCACGCAGGGCCGCCGCGTCGGGATCCCTGGGGTCCGGGTCTGCGAGAGGTGCCGGGCCTGGCGTTTGCGACTGATCGGCCCCGAACGCCTCCTCCCGTTCATGCCGCGAGGATGGGGCATCGGGACTCATCCGGCCGTCCTGGGCGCGTAGCGGTGTGCTTCCGTCGTTGGCCAAGGTCAACGCGAGCTGTCGTCCGCGGAGGCTTCGCGATGAATCCAGCTGTCGCCCCAGAACAGGAAGCAGCTTGTCTCCGACTCCAGAATCAGCGCGCGCGCCCGCGCCAGTGCCTCCCTGCCGCCTGCTGCAAGTCCGGTCTGCTGCTGCAGCGTCCAGTACCGTCGGCTGAGGACACGCACCAGTCTGGCTGCGTTCCTTTGGTTCTCGGAGCCGACCCACTGGCTGAAGTCGGCCCCCGAGGTCGAGCCGACGTTCCAGGCACCGGTCTGGACCTTGGCACGCGTGGCTGGGGCACAGTCACGCAAGTAGCCGGACAGACTTACCGGGATGGATCGGGATTCCCCGCGCCGGACCTGGTCCATGTAAGGGGCAAAGAAGTGACCGAAGAAGCCGGAGTCCTCATGGGCCTGGCGGAACCAGCCTCCGTTCTCGCCGTCCGACCAGGTGGTGACGAGCCGAGGATCCCGTGGCCGGGGCGAGCTTTGGATTCGACTCTCGACCTCGTTGAAGAACCAGCCGGGATCCAGCCCGCTCTCCTGGGCGTTGGAGATAGCGCGGTCCCGCGGAATGATGGTCAGGCACACGCCGTCGATGCAGGCGACATAGGGCCGGTAGATGTCGTTCAGGCCGTCCTCCGGGCGCACATGAACACCATCCACCACGACATACTCGTAGCCCGCCTTCACCAAGGCGGGAATCATTTGCATCGAAAAAGCCATCTCCGGCGGCCAAAAGCCCCTGGGGGCGCGTCCGAAGGCCTCCTGCATGATGGACCGCCCCAGCGCCAGCTGCTCCGCCCAGTCCGCTTTGGGGATCAGGGGAAAGATAGGATGGTAGTAGCCCATCCCGATAAGCTCGATGTTGTCCGCCTGACGGTAGCGATCGAGCATCTGCGGGATGTCGAGGATGTGCCTGTAGCCCTCGATGATGGCCGGATCCAGAAACTGCTCCAGCAGGACGCCGGAGAAGCCTACGTGCAGGTGGGCGACGTCCCGGTAGCGGAGCGCGTAGCGGGCCGCACGATCGTAGCACCGCATGATCTGCTCGGCCTCCCAAGGGCTGCTTTCGAGCAGCAGCTCGAGATTGCCCGGCGGCTGGTGCATGTGCAGCCCCAGGGCGTGGAAGGAGTGTTCAGCGATCATCCGGTTTGCCTTTGCGCCCTGCCCCGCGTCCCCACCGACGCCCCGGTGCCGCGCGGGACAGCGGGCGGCAGCGTCTGAAAGACCCCAAGAGCCCAACAGTAAACAAAGGCCCGCCGGCGGTCAAAGTCGGGTCTGCGCCGGGACAGGCTCGGAGAAGAGCGCGCCTCGGGCGGCTCTCGATTGGGCTCAGGCAGCCTCGCCCCCGAGGTACTCGACCACTTCCAGGTCGAATCCGGCGATCCCGTGCATGGCCTTCGGTGCGCTCATCACGCGCATCTTGCCCACACCCAGATCGGCCAGGATCTGGGCACCGATGCCGTAGGTGCGCAGCTCGCTGCGGTCCTGGCGACGGGCGGGAACCCGATCGTCCACATGCTGCAGATGGAAGTCCCGCAAGCGCGCGAGCAGGTCTTCCGCGCGATCACGGTTGCGCAGGACGACAATGACGCCTTCCCCGGCAGCGGCGATCTGCCGCATCACGTCCCTCAGGGGCCATCCGCAGGCACCGTGGCGCGTTCCGAACAGGTCGCACAGGCTGTTCTGAAGGTGCACCCGCACCAGGGTCGCCCGCGTGGGCGAGATCTCTCCGAGGGTGAGTGCAAGATGAAGGTTGCGATCGATGGTGTCGCGGTAGGGGATCAGGCGGAAGGTGCCAACCTCCGTCGGCAGGTCGCACTCGCACTCCCGCAGCACTGCCTTTTCATGGCGCACTCGGTAGTGAATGAGATCCGCAATTGTCCCTATCTTCAGCTCATGGGCCTCGGCGAAGGCTTCCAGGTCGGGTCGGCGCGCCATGGTGCCGTCCTCGTTCAGCACCTCGACAATGACCGCCGCGGGCTCCAGCCCGGCCAGCCGCGCCAGGTCACAGCCCGCCTCGGTATGTCCGGCGCGGACCAGAACCCCGCCCGGCTGGGCCATCAAGGGGAAGATGTGGCCGGGCTGCACGAGATCCCGGGGCTCTGCGTTGGGCGACACCGCCGCGCGAACGGTGGTCGCTCTGTCCGCCGCCGAGATCCCGGTGGTCACCCCGCGGGCAGCCTCGATGGAGACCGTGAAGGCGGTGGAGTGCGGGGAGGCGTTGTCCGCGACCATCAGCGGCAACCGCAGGCGCTCGCAGCGCTCCTTGGTCAGGGTCAGACAGATCGCCCTGGCGAAGGTCCGCAATGATTTCGTCGGTCGTGTTGAGGGCCATGTCCTGACTGATGCGAGCAACGGCAAACGATAAATATTACCAAACGCTGGCGCCCGCTACTTGATGAATCCGTGCTCCGCCAGGAGCTCCTTCGTGATGCCCGAGGCCTTGGGGTTTGCCGCCTGGTCTCCGAGGATCAATCGCTCCAGGTAGCGCGCCACCAGGTCCACCTCCAGGTTGACCTCGGTGCCCGGTCCGTAGCCCCCGATGACGGTCTCCTCCAGGGTGTGGGGGACGATGTTGAGGTCAAGCTCGCGACCGCTGATCCTGTTGACCGTGAGGCTGGTGCCGTCGACGCAGATGGATCCCTTCTGAGCGATGTAGCGCGCGAGCTCGGCGGGCGCCTCGATCCGCAGACGGACGGATCGGGCATCGTCCTGCCGGCCCAGGACCCGCCCGATGCCGTCCACGTGGCCGCTCACCAGGTGCCCGCCGAGGGGCGTCGCCAAGGTAAGGGCCTTTTCCAGGTTGACCCGGCGCCCGGGGCCCAGGCCCCCGAGGGTCGTCAGGGAGAGGGTCTCCCGGGACACGTCGGCTGCAAGCTCATGGCCGTTGATGGCAATCGCCGTCAGGCAGACCCCATTCACGGCAATGCTGTCCCCGAGGGCCACGCCAGTCATGTCCAGCTTCCCCGTCGCCACCCTCAGGCGCGCGTCGCCGCCGCGTGTCTCCAGCCCCCTGATCTCTCCGACTGCCTGGATAATGCCCGTAAACATGCGGATGACCTCCCGTTTAGGCGATTGCCGGAAAATCTTAGGTGATTAGCACTATGGCTCAGCTGGGAGATCTATCGGCGGGTCGGGTGCGGGTCGGCAGGACCGTCGGCGCCACGGAGGGCGCCGTCGAGCCTACACGCAGGTATTGACGGCGTGTCCTGACGGCCC
>JARRNE010000636.1:0-4495 GCA_037385305.1 Chromatiaceae bacterium
TCACAGGGATCACCGCCGCATCCGGCTGCGCCGCCTACTCGGGAATCCCCCTCACCCACCGCGACTGCGCGCAGTCGGTCACCTTTGTTACCGGGCACCTGAAGGACGGCAGCATGAACCTCGACTGGGAACGGCTCGCACAGCCCGGTCAGACCATCGTCTTTTACATGGGCATGCTGGGTCTCCCCATCATCGTTGACAAGCTGGTTTCCCGTGGCGTACCGGCAAGCATGCCGATCGCCCTCGTCGAGCAGGGCACGACCCACATGCAAAAGGTCCACACGGGGACGCTCGGCACCATCTTGGAGCGCATGGAGCATGAGCAACCCAAACCGCCCACCTTGATCATCGTCGGGGAGGTGGTCAGACTGCGGGAGAAGCTGAATTGGTTCCATGCGCCGGAGCACTCCGAACAGGGTGCTACCACCCCGGTTCTGCCCGGAAGCTAGGGCAAAGGCTCGATCGAAGAAAGGCCGTCAACCGGCCGTGCGTAAGTCCACCCGCGGGCGCCACCAGCGACGGCGTCCCTCCGAATTAAACCCACTACTGCATCACCACCAGCCCCAGCGGCGCTGCTGTTTCCAGTTGGCGTAAGCGGGGCCGTACAGATAGAGGTCGCGAATGTACGCACGCATGGCTGGCGGCCCCCACCGGTGCTGCGGATCGTAGACGTACGAGTAAGGCCGCGAACCCACGGCCGGAGCCGGCCCGAACCGATAGGCGCTCAGCGCTTGCGGGATTGCGATCAACGCGGCGGCCACCGCTGCAGATAAGAGTAAGTGCCTTCCGAGCTTCATAGCTCACCTCCTTGCTCGGTTGCTCCCACCTTTAAGTTTAGTCCCCTGCCCCGCGGGACCGTGGTCCGGTCGATGTGGCAGTGCGCCCAGACGTCGGGGTCGAACCGTTAGGCACGCTCGACGGGGAAGGCCAGCACTTCGTCGATGTGTCGGCTCCCGGTCAGCGCCATAAGCAACCGGTCGATGCCCAGTCCAACGCCGGATGCTTCCGGCAGGCCCGCATCCAGCGCGGCCAGGAAGGCCTCGTCTGCCGGAGGGGGTGTGGCACCGGCACGCCGGCGCCGCTCGAGGTCACGGCGGAAACGCAGCCGCTGTTCCTCCGGATCGGTCAGCTCCTGGAAACCGTTTGCCAGCTCCATTCCCTCCAGGTAAAGCTCAAACCGCTCGGCCACAGGGAATGGCTCCTCGCGCACGCGGGCCAGGGCAGCCTGGCTCGGGGGGTAGTCACAAACGAAGGTAAGGCGCCCAATGCCGAGACCCGCCTCCAAACAGTGGCTGAGGAGCAGATCCAGCCAGCCTTCGGGCTCGAGCTGCAGCTCATCCGCCTCCGCGATGCCCTGCGCCAGCGCGCAGTCCCGCAGCTTTTCCGGCTCCGCCTGCCAGGGGTCCAGGGCCAACCCCTGCCGAAAGAGCTCGCGATAAGTGACCATCTCCGTGGCAAGACCAGGCCGCCCCAGGGCGAAGCACACCAGGTCAGCCACCTCATCCATCAGTTGGCGATAGCCCCAGCCTGGCCGATACCACTCCAACAGGGTGAACTCGGGATGGTGGACGCGGCCCCGCTCCCGGTCCCGGAAGACCTTGCAGATCTGGTAGATCGGCCCGCTCCCGGCGGCGAGCAGGCGCTTCATGGCCAGCTCCGGAGAGGTGTGAAGGTAGAGCGGACTTGACGCTCGCCCGCACCCGATCCAGCATGTCGAAAGGCTCTCGAGGGCGGGGTCTGTGGTCGCTGCCCGGCAGGCAATCGGCGTCTCCACCTCCATCACACCGGCCGCCGCAAGAAAGGTGAGAGCCCTGCTCAGGAGCTCTGCCCGCGCCCTCAGTGTCTCAAGGGATGCGGCAGGCTCCCAGACGGTGTCACTCACTCTTCCTTGGCGCGGGAAACATACCCTCCAGAACGGGTATCCACCTTGATAAGCTCGCCGGTCTGCACAAACAAAGGCACCCGCACCACCGCCCCCGTCTCCAGGGTCGCCGGCTTCCCGCCTCCGCCGGAGGTGTCGCCGCGCACGCCGGGATCCGTCTCGGTAATCGCAAGGACAACGAAGTTTGGGGGCTCCACGCTGAGGGGAGAACCGTTCCAAAGGGTCACGCCACAAACGTCCTGCTCCTTGATCCACTTGGCCGCATCCCCGACCGCAGCTGCATCCGCCGTGATCTGCTCAAAGGTCTCCTGCTCCATGAAGTGCCAGAGCTCGCCGTCGTTATACAGATACTGCATCTGGGTATCGTGAACATCCGCGGCCTCAACCGAGTCGCCGGACTTGAAGGTCTTCCCTTGACGCGACTGAATGCCTGGCCTTTCCCCGGCTTGACGAACTCATTCTCTATGATCACGTAAGGATCCCCGTCGAGCATGATCTTCAGACCACCCCGGAACTGGCTCGTGGTGTAATTTGCCATGCCGCCCCCTCAGCTGGATGGAAGTTAACCATACAATGTTAGCGCGAACCGGTGCGCACTGTCGGATTCCCACATGGAAGCGGGAGCTGGCCGAGGCCTACCAACATCCCCGCGAGCTCATCGCCCATCTGCGTCTGGACAAGATGCTGTTAGCGGACACCCTCCCCCCCGACACTGGGCTTCGGATGCTGGTTCCGCGACCCTACGCGGCCCTCATGGAGCCTGGCAACCCGACAGATCCCTTGCTGCGGCAAGTGCTCCCGGCCGCCGACGAGTCAGTTGATCGGTCAGGTTTTTCCATCGACCCGGTGGGCGACCTGGCGGCAAGAAGGACGCCAGGGTTACTGCAGAAGTACCGGGGCAGGGCCTTGCTCCTGGTTACGGGGGCTTGTGCCGTCCACTGCCGCTATTGCTTCCGGCGACATTTCCCCTATAAGGAAGAGAACACTGCCACCGCAGCATCCGGGGCCTTGGCTCTTATCCGCAGCGATGAAACCATAGTGGAGGTCATTCTGAGCGGGGGCGATCCCCTGGTACTCGACGATAAGCCACTCGAGAAGCTGATTGAGCATATTTCAGACATCGCACACGTCAGGCGGGTGCGCATCCATACCCGACTGCCGGTGGTTCTCCCGTCCCGGGTCACCCCCGAGCTGTGCGACCTGCTCGCCGGTAGCCGCCCAAGACTGGTCATGGTGATCCATGCCAATCACCCCCGTGAGCTTGGCACAGCCGCAGCCGCTGCGCTCTGCCGGGTCCGAGCCGCGGGCATCGCCCTGTTGAACCAGAGCGTGCTCCTTAGGGGCGTCAACGACCGGACGGCGACCCTTTGCGAGCTCAGCGAAGCCCTCTTCGCCAACGGCGTGCTTCCCTATTATCTGCACCTGTTGGACAGGGTTCAGGGAGCTGCGCATTTCGAAGTCGACACGGCGGAGGCGGCTCGAATCGTCACAGGGCTCCGCAAATCCTTGCCCGGCTACCTGGTGCCGCGGCTCGTTCGAGAAGAAGCCAGATTTGCGTACAAGACCCCAGTCTGCTAACCCGTGCGCTGGTGCAGCGGGCGCCGACGACTGATAATCCGCCGAGCAAGACGACTCTCCCGAAAAACCTGCAGAGATTTTTGATAGGTCAGATGGGCTCTGTCTCCGCGACGATGAATCTCCTCGTGCTCACCTCCTGTCAGGAAAAGGGTGAAGCACACGTCACCTCTCTGCGCACTGGTGGGCTCCCCGTGCGGGGCACGGTCACCGATGACCTGGCACAGCTCCAGAAGCTAAGCAGCTCGCCTTCCTTTGACCTCATCATCTGCTGCGACTACGACCCTTCCATTGACCTGACCAAGTGCATGGAATATTACCGACAGGTCGATGCGGATCTGCCTTTGGTCATAGTCGCCGCGGAGGAGACGGAGTCGGCAACGCTCATCAGCGCCATGCGTTCGGGCGCCCGGGACGTGACACAGTTTGGAGACCACGAGCACCTCCTGCTGGTGGTGGCGCGGGAGCTGTCCGATCTCGGGCATCGCCGCGCGGAAGAGGGCCTGCGGGGACAGTTAAGCCAATGCGAGCACAGGGTGACGGAGCTGCTCCAGTCGTCGGCTGAGGCCATCGCCTACATTCGGGAAGGCGTGCACCTTGCAGTGAATCCAGCCTATGCAGACCTTTTTCGGTTTGAGGCGAGCGAGGAGCTCGATGGCTTCCCCCTGCTGGACCTGATCGCCCCAGACAAGCAGGGCGAGGCCCGGCGCTCGCTGCGCGCGCTAGATCATCTCGCCGAGAACGAGACAGAAGAATTCAATACTGAATGCATTCGAGCCGACGGCGTTCGCTTTCGGACCACGATGCGGATTTCCAGATCGAATCTGGAGGGCGAGCCATGCCTACAGGTGATCACCAGCGAGAAGCACCACGGGCGCCGAGACGCTCCAGCCAACCGCCTTGATTCGGACACAGGCCTACCGAACCGTACGGCCCTGTTGGAGGAGCTGGCCAAACGCCTCGAGCCCTCCGAAGGGAGGTCCGCACCGGTCGCAGCGATCTACATCAGCATGGACGGCTTCGACGAGCTGGCTCGGA
>JARRNE010000637.1:0-3711 GCA_037385305.1 Chromatiaceae bacterium
GAGCGATCTCGTCCCGAGGCTGGGCAGGGACATAGACGGAAAATGCTGGGTAAGGAGGCAGAAATGCGGCCGCTCGATGTCCGGAGCGGCAGCGCAACGGGCATGATGAGCGCTCTTGAGCGGGCTTGAAGAGGGACGGCGCAAGGGCGGACGGTCGTCGCCTGTCGGCAATTGTGTTGGCCAGGAGAAGGGCGTGGGTTATTCGAGCTGGAGCTGGAAAGGCTCGCTGAGGAGGGCGCGCATGCGCTCGGGATCCAGCCAGGGTGCGGCACAGGATTGGCGGATGAAGGCGATGGTGGGGCGCACGCCAAGCTGGGCGTAGAGAGGGCCTTGAGGTGGCGGGCGAAGCGCGCCAGGGTGTTGAACAGGTGGGCCAGGCGCATCAGGTAGTGGTAGCCCTTCATGGCGTTCCAGTTCAGGGCAAAGGCGTGCTCATAGTGGTAGCCCTGGTGCTTCTCGACAAGGAAGCCGGCCTCGATGCCCCAGCGGTAGCGGGCGGCGAGGTTGCAGCGCTCGTGGACGTTGCGCCGATCCAGTGGGCGAGAGGAGAGCCAGGCATGGCGAGCGGTTTTCATCACGGTTTCGCTGTGCTCGTCGAGTGCCTCCCAGGTCTCTTCGCAGACCACGACGTGGAGGCTCAGGCGTCGGCGCCCAGCGTGGGTGAATGCATAATCGATGGCATTGACCCAGAAGAAACGCTGATGGCGATCGCCCCAGGTGCGCTCGAGGGTGCTCTCGGGCTGTAAGGGCTGGAGTGATTCAAACTCCTCCCAGACGCTGGGCAGATCCTTGTCCTGGAGCACGCTCATGAACTGCCAGTGGGATTGACGGCAGCGCAGCATCACTGGCCCATTGGCATAGAGTCCCTCGAGCAACAAGAGCACGGGAAGGCGCGGGAACAGCCCCTTGAGCCGTTCGCTCAGGCGGTGGAAGGCACGCTGCTCGCAATCCTGTTTGTTGTTCTCGGTATCGCCCTTGGTGTGCGCGGCCTCCCCCTTGCCGTGGGTGCGCTGTAACAGGTTCTCATCCCACAGGGTCTCGCGGGCGAACTTCTGGGAGCCGTCGAGGGCGATGGGATAGCCGTTGTTGATGAGGTAGCGGCGGAAGGTCTTGGCGCGGATCAGGCGGGCGAGCAGCGCGATGTGCGCCTGCTCGATCTGAGCCACATCGATGTCGCGCAGCAGCCGAAACAGGGTATCGGCGTGGGGTCGCGTGTCGAGCTCGGGAAAGAGCACGCGCAGGTTGGCCGCGAACGGCGGGCGGGTCATTTCGCGGTTGACCTCGCGGCGCGAGGCGAACTGGAAGACAACCATCAACAGGCCGTAGAGCACCAGGACGGTGAGCTTGTGGCGGCACTTGCGCGGCTGTCGCGGATCGGGAATCTTCGCCACTCGCGCCAAGAGACGAGGCAGCTCGCGGCGCAGGATGCGCAGCTGCCCGCTCACCGCTGCCGCGCGCGCCTGCTGCGCTTGGGCGATGCTCGCGTAGGCCGAACAGGCATTGGGCAGCGCGGCGGGGGTGCGCGGCAGGCGTCCGTCGGCGCACTGGCGCTGGCGCAGGGCTTTGTGCTGCTGTTTTCTCGCGCGCCGTTGCTCTTTGATGGCCTCGCGCCTCGGGCGCCGGGACGGCTTGCTCATGGCGCCCGCCCGGTGCCCGAGGAGGCTTCCTCGGCACAGAGCCGGCGGCGGAAATCACCCGCCACGGGCTTGAGCCATACCAGCCGTGGTGTGCTCTGGTACGCACATGGCTGGCCAGGTGCGGAATGCGCACATGGGGAAAGATCAGAAAACGCGAGTTGTTGACGACCCGGTGCAGATTGTCCCGCCGCGCCGGCGCGTTCCAGCCAATCCAGCGATCGCGCACGGCAATGGCCCGGGCCGCCCCGGCAAGGAGCACACAGCCCAACCGCTCGGTGCCCGAACGCATGAAATAGCGCAACCGCTAGCCGAAGGCGCCCCGGTATCCCAGCGGGTGAAAGCGCTCGATATACTCATTCCACAGCGCCACATCGGCGGCGCCGCGCACGACCTCCAGCGATACCGGCTTGAACCGGCACAAGGGCCCGGCCCACGGTTGGTCGGCCGCGGTGCGCGCGCTGAGCGCCACCGCCGCGTGCGGGCCGCTGTGGTTCGGCTGGCGCCGCAACACCGGCAACCCGAGCAACCCGGTCGCCGCCAAGCGCTCCAAGAGCGTCTGACAGGCCTGAATCTTCGGTGTCCCCGCCGCAGTGTGCCAGTGCAGATGCTCGCAGAGCGTGGCCGCCAATTCCTTGCGCGCCAACCCCGGCAGCCATGCTACCGTCTCGCCGATCTGTCTGATTTCTTGCGCACTGAAGGAGCGACCGCACTGGATCCACTCCCCGGGTTCGCTGCTCCTCATCCGGGAACCTTCCTGCCCGCCTCGCGGGCCTACTGGGCTCCCTCTATCCTGCCAGAGTCGATTTGCGCTGTCTATGGGCTATTTGCGAAAGGTTTTTCTCGCAGCGACCGTCGACCCTTGCCAGGATTGACCTTTGGACGTCGTGCTTCAGGGCTGCCCCCGCTGTGAGCCTGATCGCTTGCGCACCGGAATAGGGCGCCGGCGATGCATTGCTCCCATGTGCCAGTCAACGATAAATCAATGACTTAGCTGCGCGGAAGGCGGGTTGCACCCGCCCGCAAGGCCGCCGCAGGCGGGGTGGAGCCAGGGAGGGCGGAGGATAGGGTCTTTTACAGGGAAGAAGGCCCCGGCCAGGAAAAGCCGTGGCCTTTGGGCCTTTGCTACGGCTCACGCCGGATAGGAAGCAACGTCCGTATGGTTCTCACACCTGTAGGACCAGGGAGCCACGCCTTGCATTGCCGCGAAAACACGGGGCCAGCGCCCGGTAGTCTTTTCAGCGCCTATTTCGCCGTCTATCCCGGAGACCGTGACGCTCCGCGCTGTGGTGCGTTTTCCGGGTACGTCAAAAGCTTGGTCATAAGGATTCCTCCTTCGCCCTTTTGACGCGGCCAGTGTAGGTGTGCTCAGACCTTGTCGCAAGTAGCCGACCGGGCGGCAAAGCGCCGACCCGGTCACCGCCGCCGCTCCGCCCACAGCCCTTCCCAGATACAGTCAAGTCTCATAATAACGTAATTACGATATTTATGTTACAGACAAGGAGGGGCCCTTAAGTGTCTCATATACCATCGGATACTGTTGGCGAATCGGTTTAAGCCCAATACCGTTCAATCCGCTTGTCGAGCCCATTGCTGAGTGTCAAGCTGGGGTTTGTAAAATCTCAGCCTGATCAGGAGGCTACCGTGCTCGGTCTACACCATGAGACAGCCGCCTTGACGCCTTCGCTCACGCCGGAGCGTCTCGAAGCCTTGCAGCGCATCATCCCGCGTGCGCAGATCGATGCCGTGTTGGCACAAACCGGTCACGACCGCGCGTCATGCCGACGACTCCCCGCCTGGTTCATGGTGTGGTTCCTGATTGCCCTTGGGCTGTGCTGTCGCGATGCCTACCGTCAGTTGTTCCGCTGGCTGCAGCCCTTTCACCCCGGCGCCATTCCGGGGCGCTCGACCTTGTGTGAGGCGCGCAAACGCCTCGGGACTGCGCCACTGCGCCGGCTCGCCGCGCAGGTGATCGAGCTGCTCGGGCGCCCCGAGACGCCGGGCGCCTTCTACCGCGGCCTGCGCCTGATGGCCCTCGATGGCTTTGTGCTGAATCTCCCCGATACGCCCGAGAATG
>JARRNE010000638.1:0-3732 GCA_037385305.1 Chromatiaceae bacterium
AGATGAGGCGGTGCACGCCGGCCTTCTCCGTCGCGCGGAGCATGCTGCGTGTCCCGTCCTCGCGCAGGGTGCTCCGCCCGGCGCCTGCGCCGATGGCGCACAACACGGCGTCGTATCCCGGCACGGCGCTCTCCACCGCCGCGGAATCCAGGGCGTCCCCGCGAACCACCTGTAAGCTCGCGTGGGTTTGTGTCGCCGAGCTTGGCCGGGTTGCGAGCATAGGGCGCGACCTCATGGCCCTGCGCGAGGGCCTGTTTGACCAGCTCCCGTCGTGTGGCGCCTGTCGACCCGAAAACGAGTCGCTTCATCTTACCCCCGAACGGTCTTTGGTCCCGGGCAGTCGAGCCAGGCTTGTGTCGGTCTCGCGCTCCTGACCTTCATGTCTTCTCCCATCCTTCGCGTCCGCGTTGCGCGCGCGAGCGCGTTCCTCCTCCCTGCCCTTGCGAGTCCGCCGCCGACGCAGTACCACCGCATCCTCGATCAGGCAACCACACTAGAGACGTTCGCATTTCAACTCACCGAGGGCCGCGCGCAGGATTTCCCGTTGCAGTGACGGCGATGGCTGCCAACGCCCACCCTTGGCAACGAAACGGCTACTCGCGTCGACGACCGTTTCGCTCGGCGTCGCCGACTTGCCCACCGCGCGCTCCACGAGCAGCTCGGTCAGTGCGGCGTTTTGGCGCATGAACTTGGCGCGGTCCAGCCGCCCTTCCGCGTCGAATGCGAGCATCTCGTACACGAGCCGAACGACTGCGTAGGGTGCCCGATCACGAACCTCCACGATGGCCTCGGCCATGCGCACGCGCTGGCCCGCGAAGCGCTCCAGACGATAGCTCTCGGGGTCATCGATCATGCGGGAGAACTTCGCGCTCGCCAGCCGGTACAGGGTGTCGTCCGGACCGAGGATGAAGGTTCGGGTCGAGTAGCTCACGTTGACCGTCGTTTCAGGGCCAGGGGTTTGTACAAAAGCGTACCGCACCGGTCACCAGGGCATCCGGGCTCCATCCGAGCGGAACAAGCCGGCGGACCGGGAGGCATTAGACGCCCCGTGTGATCCGATCCGAAGGTCACAGCCGCTTCTGGGCATCGGCAACCCCGACCAGGAATCCCAGGAGCGCCCCTACCATGGGCACGCCAAGCACCGGTAGCCGGAGCAGCAAGAGCAGCACCAAACCCAATGCAAGATCGCCTCGCCGTCGCCATGAATCGATGACCGCAGCATGGCGCATCCCGTACGGCCGCTGATTAGGCCGGGACCCCGGGAGCGGGTGCTCGCCAGCGATCCACTTGCCCTGTCTCTGCCCACGCAATTGAGTCGCCGGATGGATCGCGCTGGGCGCGTGTCTGGGCGACTGACCCGGCACCGGCATCGTTCTCCGCGTCCGCTCGGCAACCTTATGTCCCGAGAGGCGCCAAACCGGCGGTCGTCGTATCGCCAACACCGATCGGGCGCCGAACACTCGCGAATGGCTTTGCCTGCGGGCCATCTCCGAGGTTTCCCGGGCGCGGCCGAGGGAGTCCGTCGACGGAGGTCTACGCAGGTGAGCGCTACCAGCCTCCAGTTCCGGGCTCCCCTTTGAAAGGTCCTACGATCTCGGAGTTGACCCAGCCGCCGTAATAGTGCCCGGGCTGCCGGCGGACCCGCCGGATCGCCTCGAATTCGGCGAACGGCTCCAGGTAGCTCCAGGCTGCGGTCTCGATGAGCCGGGTGGGCAGCCAAACAGAAAAGTAGCGTGCGCGACCCTTCCACTCGCAAACGGTCGTTCTTTCGATCGGAAGCAATAGATCGGTTTGGATGTCCGCCGGCGGCAGGTAGAAGGTAGGCGGGCTGGCCGTCTCCAACACCTTGAGGGACCGGCGCGTGTCGGCCAGGGTGACGCCGTCGGCGAGGACCCGGATGCGGCGCGCATCGGGCACGATCACCGGGGGGCGGGGATAGTCCCAGACGGACTCCTGGCCCGGACCAGGCTCGAGGGCAAACGCGGGCCTCGCGTCACCGCGGTGCTTCCACAGGGCCCGTGCCCTCCTCGTGCCGTCCTCAGGGTCCGACATAGACTATGACTCTGATTCTGCTTCCGGCAATGGGCGGCTCGACTGCGTTTCAGCCGGCCGGTGCGGCGCCGAGCACGATGTCGAAGCGCGCCGCCAGCTCCGCTTGGCCGCCATCGGTAGCCTCGAACGGCACAGTCACGAGATGGCGGCGCTCGGCGGGCAGGCGCCGATAGAGGAAGTCCTCCGCGTTACGCGGGTCACCGGCGACGTAGAGCTGGGTGACGAACAGCGGCCCACCGGCGATCATGGTCATGCGCTCCCGGCTGCGACATTGAATGTATGTCGATCGGGACCCAGGGTTTCAACCCGGCGCTGTCCGGGACGGAGCAGGTCCTGCCCGATTGCCCGGCCAGGGCCGGTGATGCTCGCATACAGGTCCGCCTTATACTGCGCACCCTCGCGACCCGGCTTTGCTCCTGTCGGCTTCGCTCGGCATGGAGCGCACCAAGCTGTCGCCGGCGCAGGCAGCGATTCCGCAGACTTTGAGAACGGGGATTTCGATGAAGCAGCTCCTTGGCAATACCGATTCATTGCAGCTCTTCCCGCTGTCCTATCCTTGGGCCTGGGAAATGTACCTCGAGAACATGGACAACCACTGGACGCCGCGGGAGATCTCGGTGGCGAACGACGTCTCCCTCTGGCGCTCCGACCGGCTTTCGGAGGCGGAACGCCATCTGTTCCTGACGGTCATGGCGCAGCTCACGACATTCGACGTGCAACGGGGCGACGAGACGGCTGAATCCTTGCTGGGCATCATCGACCCGCCGGAGATCAAGCACTACCTCAAGCGCCTAGCGGACGAAGAGGCCCTGCACACCTGGGCTTACCAGTTCATCATCGAGAACATGGGTCTCGATCCGCAGGACATTTACTCCCGCTATGCCCGTGTTCCACAGATGAAGGCCCGCGTGGATCTCGCCAACGAGCTGTCGACCCGGGCCAAGCGCGCCTGGGCCAAACGCGTTTTCATGCCAGAGGCCGCCCTGACGCTGCGGGAGAAGCAGGAGATCCTGTTCGCCACCATCTTCTGGTTTCTTTGCTTCGAGGGCATCTGGTTCGTCATGGGCCTGTCCGGCCCGATCCAGAACCTCGCGCGCCATGGCAAGTTCACCGGCGCCGCCGAGCAGTTCCAGTACATCCTGCGCGACGAGTTCCAGCACATCCGCTTCGGTATCCATCTCATCAACGCCTACATCGAGCAGTACCCCGAGTGCATGTCGAAGAGCTTCGTGGAGGCCATCGGACGGCTTTTCGAAGAAACGATCCGCCTCGAAGACGATTACATCCGTTATTGCCTGCCCTCCCCGATCATCGGGTACAACGCCGACGATCACAGCGAGACCGCGAAGTGGTACGCGAACCAGCGGGCGGGCAGTATCGGGCTCCCGCCGGTTTACGAAGGCGCGGAACATCGCTTCCCGTGGATGTCCGAGCAGGTCTCGATCCGTAAGGAGAAGAACTTCTTCGAGACACGCCCGACCGAGTACCGCACCGGCGGGGCGCTGAGCTGGGACGATTGAGCGGTTTGGCGTAGGGACAACGTCTCGCCTGTCCACCAGTTGTAACTGGACGGACGTCGGCTATTTCTGGATTTGCCGCGGTTCTCAGCCGCTTTTGCTGGTGTCGTCGACGTCCGGGCGGGACGCCGAAGAGGCTATCGCTGGATTTGGTGACGCCCCG
>JARRNE010000639.1:0-3367 GCA_037385305.1 Chromatiaceae bacterium
GTGATCCGCAGGTCGGACTGGCTCGGCTCGGCGACCCCGAGCGGTGGTGGCGCCCGTTTTGTGGCGCGGAACATCTTGGTCCACGATGCAGGCTGCCGCGTTGTGCGCAAGGGCCGTCTTGACCACCGTGCGTGGATGAACGCTTCCCTCGTCGATGGGGCCGCGAAGAAGTTCTTCGAAGGTAGGGGCCCAGTGACGGCTGTCGAGCCAGAGCACTGCCAAGGCCTCGTGGTCCAGCCGGCCTATGTTGAACTGGAGGAACTTCTTAGTCTTTCCGAGATTCGTGACCGCCGCCCCCCGCGGACTGGCGCTTCATCTCATCGAAGGCCGTCTCGATGATCTCCTCGGCCGGGGCGGGGTGGCTGAAGTATTCAGGCATTCACGGCCGTTTAGTCGTCCAGAAGTCTGTGGCGTTTCGGTCGTAGGGCGACCGTTCGTTTCGATCCGCCGACTGCCGCTATTGGCCGGTTGCGGGCACTCGGGGATTTGTGGGGCCGGAAGGGCCGTCAAGAGCGGCGGCCGACCTGAAGCGGACGTCTGATCTGCACCGAATGTACCGGGGCGCGGGGTTGTCCCCGCAGAAGAGAAACGTCTGCGCGCGAACTCCGCCCGCCTTCCCTGATTTTTTTCAAGAGGGGGCGAGGGGACCTTGTATATACCACGGGCACGTGGCATGGGGGGGTGGGGGCTCCGGCCAGCACTCCCTCCCCGGGGCGCATGCTGGGAGAGAGCCAGTCACAGCTTGGGCTCGCTGCGCTTAGCAGGCGGATCACAACGTTCTGAAATTCCAACAGCATCCTTCTGCGATTCGAGTGCTTGAAGCAGCGCAGAGCGCTCAGCCGCCTTGCTGTATTCATCCTCCAGGCCCCGGAGCTGGGTCGCCATAGCCGGGTAGCACGTCAAAGCCTTCCCTGGCTCATCCCGGCAGAGCCGCGCCATCATTGAGCATAGGCTCCGCTCGAACAGCCGGTCCCGGTCCTCGGCGCTTAGCGGCTCACCGTCGGGCGTGTCCATCAGGGCGATGCCGTCCTTCAGCAGATCGCATTCCTCCAGGAGCCGCCTGATATACCTGTCGTGGTGCGCCTCGCGCGGACCGCGGATGATAGCCCTAGACCCTTCCCCCTGTGTACGCGTGCTTGGCGCACCTTGGCACACCCGGTAGGCACCCGCAATGGCTGGGCGGCCGGAAAAGCAGAAGCTCCGAGACCCTCCCGCATTTCCTGGCCTCATCCGACTTATCCACCGTCGTTAGATAGGCGCCACCGATTGGTACGTGCTTGCCTGGTCTACGTATTCTGCCGATACAACGACTCAGGCACGACGATTGCTGGCGGCGGCTCCCTGGCAGTTATCTTTCATTACTACCGGGGAGATTACACGCTGCCCATCCGTGGGGCTGGTTCACGTTTTGAGCCACCCGGGAGCGTAACCTGGCGCCAGGCCGTACCACATTGCCGCGCTTTGGCGGGGTTTTTTGTGGGCACCGCCTTGCGTCTACAGCAACGCCGACTTTCCGCCGGTCAGGAGGTGAAGCCATGAGCAACGGCAATCTCTCAAAACCGCCGGAATTTGCGCTCGGTGAGGTCGGGTGGGGGCTTTCCTTGGCCCACAGAAAATATCGGCCGCCTCGATAATTTTTCCAGGAAATTACAAATCATTCTAAATCCATTAGTTACAACAAGAGCCTGGCTCTTGCTGCGCATGGGATATCAGCCGCTCATACGGCAAATCCTGACGCGCTTTGCCGACTGCGAGAAGAAGAAGATCTTGCGGAAGGAGGCCGCGCGCGTAATGAAGCAGCGCGAAGAAAGCTTGCCCGTTGAGCAAGATGACGCGCCTCGCTCGGGGACTCACGGATGAGGTTTGTAACATGCAGCGGAGGCGCTAAAGGGCGTACATGGAAATACCGAGACACAGACCCCGCTCCGGCGGGGTTTTTTGTGCCTTCCCGTGGGACACTGGAGGGACACTGCCCGTAGCTTTCGGCCACCTTTCCCAACACGGCACAGCTAAGGAACATGGCCTAGCCTGCTGATTTCCCTACGGCGCCGTGTCGCCTTGTGTTGTGCGGAACTGGCCGCCGGGTGCGAGTATTGCTACCGCGAACGCACGGGCGGCAAGGAGGGGAGCGGACCGGACGCCGAGAATGCGCAGTGAGGGGCACATCCGGCGGCCGGGGAGTGCATTGATGCTTGCGGAACCTCTTCCGCGCGGCCCGTCATCCAGAGGCAGCGTAGGAGCCCGCTTGCGGGCGATACCGGGCTCGTGGACATGCGCGCGGTCGCCCGCAAGCGGGGCTCCTACGGGCTATGCGAAGCGCGTGCCCCCAGGCACGGCCGACGGCGTTATGCAACGGGTTAGCACTGCCCTGCGGAAGCGCGGGCAAGAGACGGCTTCCGGCGGGCCCCATCCGAGGGCCCGCCCATGCGCAAGCGATCTGGAGGTCTGGCGCCGCCCCGTCGTGAAAGTCGCGCCTAGCACGCTCCACCCCTCCCTCGCCCTCCGGGAGAGGGCCGGGGTGAGGGAAACGGTTATGGCGGCAGCGACCTACTTTGTTCCGTAGTGGTTCTCCGGGGCGGCGCTGGCGCCATGGCGGTTACTCGGGCACAGCGACCGCGGCCATCTTGGCGGGTTCTTTCTTCTGGGGCTCCTCCGGAAGGACGATTACGGTCTGGGTCCGACCATAGGCTCCGCCTGCCCAGGGACCGCCCCAGCCATACGGCCCTCCCCATCCATAGGGACCGCCCCAGCCATAAGGCCCACCCCATCCCCAGGGGCCGTGACGGTGGTAATAGTAATCATCGTGGTCGTCGCCGAAGAACCAGTTGAAGGGGTTCATCGTGCTGAAGATGCCGTCTGCACGGGCAACCATCGGTACCGCAAAACCGCTAACAACAACCGTCGCGGCGATCGCGACGGCTACCATCGCTCGTCTCATGGTTTCGCCTCCTGTCGCCGGAAAGCTCTCGGGTTGCTCTAATATCTTAATATTCTGATGCATCAACGGCAAGGTAGGTCTCGGGCCGCTGCCGCCCGGCGTTCATGCCTGGGTGCTCTGTAGTTAGCAAACCTCGCGCGCAGCGCGCTCCGCATCTCCCTCGCCCCCTCTGGGAGAGGGCCGGCGTGAGGGAAACGGTCATGGCGGCAGCGACCGACTTTGTCCCATAGTGGCTCTCTGGGGTGGCGCTGGCGCCATGGCCGTTGCCTTTGCCCTCGCCGCTCCCGACCCCACCCGATTCTGCGACTCCATGGACACCCGTCATGAACCCGGCGGGCCGAGTGGGTCTAAAATTATAAATAGATAATATAGGGATCGACACCATGAAGCTGTGCCCCGAATGTAGTAACTCGCCGTGGCCGTTCGTCA
>JARRNE010000640.1:0-2235 GCA_037385305.1 Chromatiaceae bacterium
CTGCCGGCTTGGCATCGACAAGGGATGGAATTAGATCCCTAAGTAGGACAATAACTCACCGCCGCAGAACAGGGGCATCAACAACTACACTTCGATGTGCGAGTTGGGCGGTACAGCTTCCGGTACTACCTTCCAGGCATACCTTCATATCCTCGGAATTCCTTCCGATCGCAGGCCAATACTTGTAGGTCGAGCCCAGTCCCCGCGTGGCCAGAGAGCCAACTTGTCCGTTTCCCAAAAAATCCAGCGCATCGCAGATTGTGCTCTTCCCGGTACCGTTTTCGCCATAAATGATGGTGAGCTTCTTGCCTTTCCCAAACGGTAGCTTGAAGCTTCGGGTTGAGCCACGAAGACGCTCGATAGTAAGCGTTTTCAGGTACCCCGCAGCCACGTTAATACTCCTGTTCGTTGGCCAGTTCGATTGCAAGTCTCCAGTCTTCGCTCTTAAGCCTGCCTTCAGCGAGTTTCTTCTGAAAATGGTCTCTTTGAGTTTCCCGAATCAGGCCGGCTTGGCTCAGGCGCTCAGCGATCTGCTTGGCGAGGGCGTCCGACGGACTTTCTTCACTCATGTGATTCTCCAACCAATCCTGAAAATTTCCTGCCTCTTCTCCCTCTGTTCAAGCTTGCTAGCCATCTCCTCGATCAATTGATCCCGCCTGTGATCTATGTCGTCTTGGGCATCAAAGAGGGCACGGCGCTTCTGGCCGCGCTGGGATTCCAGGGCCCTGATCTGCTTTTGGACGTGGAGCTTTTCCGCCAGGGTCGGTGCCGCGGTGGCCGCTCGGCGTACTTCCTTGATTTGGCGGTCCAGGTCCTTGATCTCGCCCTCCAGGCCCACTTTGAGGTCGTCGGCCCAGGCGTCCAGCTTGGCGGCCTCGGCCTCGAAGAACTCGGCGTTACGCTGGCTGATCTCCCTGCGCAGCGCCTCGCACTTGCGCTCGATTGCGCTGCTGAAGTCTACCCAAACGGCCGGGTCCGTGCTGTCGGCAAGGGATTCCCCCTGGAGAGTCGCCGGAAGGCCCAGCAAGCGATGGACTTGGCCCTCGTCGAGAGGCTCGCCGTCGGAGGTGCGGCATTCGAAGACGAGGTAGTCCTCCGTCTGGTCCAGTGACTCGACGGTGAGCTGCGTCAGCAGGAGCGCGCCGTCGTAACCCCGCAGACCCTGGATTGCGGCGATGTTGCCCGGGTGGGCCTCGTAGTCGAACCGGAGACGCGCGGATGCGAGCGAACGCGCCTTCGCCTGGGCGAGGACGTACTGGGCCAGCGGGTGGGAGAGGCGGTAGTAGTGGGCCTCGCCGCTGCGGCGCGGTAGCTCGTACCGGCCCAGGGGAATGGTGCCGTCCAAACCAGGCGGCAAGCTGAGTAGCCGGAAGCTGCCATCGCCCTCGAAGTGCGCGTGCCCGTCGAGCTCGGCTCGGGTCAGGGCCATGAGCATGCGCTCGTAGCGGTTGAGATAGGCCTCGCTGTCGTCGCGGCTGACACGCAGCTTCTCGATGACCTCCTCGTCGAAGTGCTCCAGGAGCTTCTGGCGCGTGGCGTCCATCGCGGCGTTGATCTGGTAGCTCAGCTCAAGCTGGAGCTGGTCGAACGCCTGCCGGATCTCGTCCGTCTCGCGGCAGCGCTGGTAGATGTCGTTGATGCGCTTCTCGAAGTCGACGCCGGACTCGATGCTGCCCAACACCTCGTCGCTGGCACCGAAGACGCCTTCGAACAGGGCGAACTTCTGGTCCAGCAGCTCGTAGACCCGGCGGTCTGCCTCGTTGTCCGAGTTGAGGAAGTTGACCACCACCACGTCGTGCTTCTGGCCGTAGCGGTGGCAGCGGCCGATGCGCTGCTCGATGCGCTGGGGGTTCCAGGGCAGGTCGTAGTTCACCACCAGGGAGCAGAATTGGAGGTTGATGCCCTCGGCACCGGCCTCGGTGGCGATCATGATCTGGCCCTGCTCGCGGAAGAAGTCCACGATGGCGGAGCGCATGTCGGCGGTACGGGAGCCGGTGACGCGGTCGGTGCCCTGGTGGCGCTCGGCCCAGGCGTTGTAGATCTGCCGCGAGCCCGGATCGCTGTTGGTCCCGTTGAAGAGGACGAGCCGCTCGCCGTAGGGGTTCTCTTCGAGCAGACGCACCAGGTAGCCCTGGGTGCGGCGGGATTCAGTGAAGACCACGGCCTTGCGGGCGGCGCCGATCTGGTCCGCCTTGTCGAACGCGGTCTTCAGCGCGGCAAGCAGTGCGCGGCCCT
>JARRNE010000640.1:2307-6925 GCA_037385305.1 Chromatiaceae bacterium
AGTCCTCAAGCTCGGCGATCTCGCGGACAAGCGCGTCGCGCTCGGCGGGGGAGATCGGCTCCGGCTCGGCCTCGCCCCACTCGTCGGAAAGCTCGTCGTAGGACTCGAAGTCCGCCGCCAGCTCGCCGGACGGGTCGGCGACGACTGTCGAATCCTTGAGCTTCTTCTTCAGCCGCTTGGCGAGCGTCTCCAAAGCACCGGCGATGGCGAAGCTGGAGGAGGCGAGCAGCTTGCGCAGCACCAGGGTCATGAGGGTGCGCTGTCCGGAGGGCAGCGCTTGGCGATTGTCTCGGCGAAGGTAGTCGGAGACGAGGTCGTACAGGGCCGACTCCTCCGGCCCGGGCTTGAACGTCTGAAGGATCGCGTGCCGCTTCGTGTAGGGCACGTATTGGCGCACCTGCCGGCGCAGGGTGCGGAAACAGATCGGCTTGATACGCGCCTTCAGGCTGTCGAAGGTGGTCTGGTTGGCGATGCGGGAGAACTGCTCCCGGAAGCTCGCCAGGTCTCCGAACACACGGTCATCGACGAAGCTGACCAGTCCGAAGAGCTCCAGCAGGGAGTTCTGCAAGGGCGTCGCGGTGAGGAGTAGCTTTGGGGCGTGGTTCAGGGCATCGCGCAAGGTGCGCGCGATGACGTTTCCCTTCTTGTAGACGTTGCGCAGGCGGTGGGCCTCGTCGATGACCACGAGGTCCCAGCGGATACGGGCGATGTCGTCCGCCTTGTTCCGTGCGAACTGGTAGGAGCAGAGCAGGATCTCATCGGCATCGAAGGGTTTGGCCGTACCGGCGGCGAGGGCCTCGTTGTAGGACTTGGTCTCCAGGATTCGGCCCGGCAGAAAGAACTTCTCTTGCAGCTCCTGGTACCACTGCTTGCGCAGGTTGGCCGGGGTGATGATGAGGATGCGCCGCTTGCGCTCCGCCCAGCGCTGAGAGAGAACCAGACCCGCCTCGATGGTCTTGCCGAGCCCGACCTCATCCGCGAGGATCGCCCCTCTGGACAGGGGGGAGCGGAATGCGAACAGCGCGGCCTCGACCTGGTGCGGGTTCAGGTCCACCTGCGCGTCGACAAGGGCTCCCGCCAGCTTCTCCATGCTGTCCGTCGGGCAGCGTCGCGTGAGCTGGTAGGCGTAGTACTTCGATTGGTACGGAGTAAGTTGAGCCACAGGCTTGGCGTCGAGCATGTGCTCAACTTTACCGCGCTCAATATTTCTGGTCGATCCAGCCGGAATGTGGGCGGCGGCTCTTATCTTTCCTCACGGCGGAGACGCTTGCGCAGTGCGTTGAGAATCGAGTCGTGTGGCCGTTCGCCACGCCGTTGCCGATCAGGCCCAGGACGATCGGGTCCGTCTGCGGGGTGCCCCCTTACCAGCGGAGCAGCCTGCGCCCGAGAAGGGCTCCGGCGAGGCAGGGTATGAGTATGCCCAGCAGGTACCAGGTGCCGATGAACGGGGCTTCGAGCTCCGGACAGTGCAGGCAGTAGACGAGGGCGCCGACACTGCCCGCCAGGAGCCCTGCCGCGGCGCCGGCGAGTGGCAGCTGGGTGGGCGCGAGCCCCCGCATGGCCCAGAACAGGGCGAGGAACAGGGGCAGCGACAGCATGGCGATGAGCCAGGGGCAGGCCTTCCAGGTCTCCCCGAAGATCAGCTCTGGGCGTGCTGTGGGGGCGGTACCCGCAAGCACCACGCCGGCGAGGGCCCAGATTGCGAGCACGGGCGCGACCAGCGCCACCGGCACCCAGGTCAGACGCATACCGGGGCGGGACAGTCGCAGGACAGCGACGAGGCTTGCCCACGCGAGCCAGGCGACAAAGCCCAGCTTGACCCAGAACATGGGCAGCCGGCCCGCCTCGGCCAAATCGGGACGCAGCCCCAGCAGACTCAGCATGAGGGCCGCGGAAGCGGTCATGCCCAGTCCCAGCGCGGCGGCATACCGGTGCCCGGCGGCATGCCGCTCGGCGGGCCCGGCGCTGGTTGCCAGGAGCGTCACTAGGTCATCGGTTCTCATGGCTTTCCTCGTATGAGCGCGGCCAGGGCCTTTAGGCCCCGGTGCACGCCCACCTTGACCGCCGACTCCGACATGCCGGTGGCCAGTGCGGCCTCCGCGACGGACAGACCCTCGAGCTTGGTGTGGACGATGGGAAGGCGCATACGGTCCGGCAGGTGGGCCAGGAGCTTGTTCAAGTCACGGCGTGCCTCTCGGCGGCGTCATCCAGCGGGTCGTGCAGGGCCTCCTTCGCAGCCCGTCGGCGGAGCAGGTCGACCAACTTGTATCGGGCGATCGCGTGTACCCAGGCGGTCAGCGGGAGGTCGGCGTCATAGGTATGACGCCGGTTGTGAATCCCGAGCAGGGTTTCCTGCACGAGATCTTCCACCTCATCCGGCAGCCCGGTCAGCCGCTTTCTAAAGTACGCGCGCAGATGCCCGGTGAGCTCTCTCAGGAACGCATGGTAGGCCGACGTGTCGCCCGCGATCCCCTCCAGCAGCAATCGCCTGAGACGCTCCTCCTTGGGGTCGGATCCGCCCTGTCCTGTCATTCGGTTAATCGCCACCTTCGGTTACAAAATCGAAAGACACGGACAGATCAACTCGTTGGCCCCGCCCTGTAACCATTGGCCGGCCGGCTGCGAATCTGCCTTCAAAGGCAGCAAGTACGGATCGATGCCGCTCGCTGCCGATCCTTCGGCAATGATAAGGGGGGCAACGATGCCGTCCGTTGGAAACCTAGTCTGCGCAGCCCGCGGTGCTCATTATGGTGACCAGCGGCTGGCGGATCTACAACGCCTCGCCCCTGTTCCACTTCCGCTTCGCGGACCAGCTCACCCTGGGAGGCTGGCTCGCGGGGGCGATCCAGTGGCACTTCGCGGCCATGTGGCTGCTAGCTGTCAACGGCCTAGTGTACCTGTCCCTCAATGTGCTCAGCGGCCGGCTGCGGCGCAAGTTTCTACCGGTCACGCCGGGGGCATTCTATCGCGACCTCAACGCGGCCCTGCGTGGACGCCTCTCCCATGCCGACCCGAGCCGATACAACGGCGTGCAGCGGGCCGCCTATCTTTTCGCGATGCTCGACATCCTGCTCCTGGTGCTCTCGGGCCTGGTGCTGTGGAAGTCGGTCCAGTTCCCCCTGCTGCGGGAGCTGCTGGGCGGGTACGACACGGCCCGCTACGTCCACTTCTTCGCCATGACCGCCCTGGCGGGATTCGTGGCGGGACACCTGGCGATGGCGGCCCTGGTGCCCCGCACCGTTCTCACCATGATCCGCGGCCACTGAGGAGAGCCCCATGGGAAAGATACTCTCTCAACCCGATCGGGAGGCAATCGTCGCGGAGGCCGTGGAACGTCTCGCGGTGCCGGAGCGGCGCCTGTTTCTGAAACGGTCGCTGAGTCTCGGCGGCCTCGCACTGCTCACCGGGTGTGACCTCACCGACGCGAAGGGTGTGGAAGCGGCGCTGAGCCGGATTTCCCGCTTCAACGACCGGGTGCAGGCCTGGCTGTTCGACCCCGACCGTCTGGCACCCACCTATCCGGAGTCCATGATCACGCGGCCATTTCCCTTCAATGCCTACTACGGGGAGGACCAGGTGCCTCAGGTAAACCCGGAGACCTTCCGGTTGGAGGTGGCGGGGCTCGTTGCGGATCGGCGGGCCTGGACGCTGGCGGCGCTCCGCGCCCTGCCCCAGAGCGACCAGATCACACGGCACATCTGCGTGGAGGGCTGGAGCGCGGTCGGGCGCTGGGGCGGGGTACCGTTCCGCCTGTTTCTGCAGCGGGTCGGTGCCGATCTGAGCGCCAAGTACGTGGGCTTCAAGTGCCTGGACGGCTACTACACCAGCATCGACATGCCCACGGCGCTGCACCCTCAGACGATCCTCGCCCTGACCTATGACGGCGACACCCTGCCCCCGCGCTACGGATTCCCCATGAAGCTGCGGATACCCACCAAGCTGGGCTACAAGAACCCGAAGCACATCCAGGCGATCTTCGTCACCAACAGCTACCCCGGTGGTTACTGGGAGGACCAGGGGTACAACTGGTTCGGAGGCAGCTGAGCCCCGCTCGGCGCCCTGAAGCACCGGCCTCACGGCCATATCAACAACCCACTCCACGGAGCTCACCATGACCAAGCACACAAGCGCTCTTGTTTCCCTGGCCATTCTGGTTACGGCCAGCGGCGTCTATGCCGGAGGCGGCATGCAGCACGACTCCATGGCGAAGGGCCAAATGGCCCGCGATTCAATGGCGAAGGACACCATGTCTAAGCCCGGGAGCAAGAAGACCACCGCCGAGCACCAGACCGATAGCATGTCCAAAGACACCATGGGCAAGGACGACATGTCGAGCAAGCAGATGTCCAATGACAACATGGGTAAGGGCGCGATGACCAAATAGGCATTTGCCCATCTCTGAGCGACGGGGGTGGAGTCCCTCCTGGGCCGCCCCCGTTGCTCGCCGGCCCGAAATTGCTCCACTGACGAGGTTGACGACATGACAAGCATGCTGCTGAGAACCGTTCGCACGGGCCTGGCGTTGGCCGGTTTGACGGTGGTGGCGATTGGTGCGCCCTCGTCGGCGGCTGGGTCCTTTCCCGATCCGCGGGTCGACGAGGCACCATCCCATGGCTGC
>JARRNE010000641.1:0-2848 GCA_037385305.1 Chromatiaceae bacterium
GGATTTCCTGCGTGGGGCCACGGCGCCACCCTGTGCCAGGGCTAAGACCGGTCACCGCCGATGTGGCCTCTGGACTCTGTCTCGATGATCGCCTTGGCCGCGCTGGCGGTCATGGTGCCAACGACTAACATTCGTCGGGGCTGGTGCTGGTACCATGACCGGTACGCACAAAGAAGCACCCGGCACGGCGAAGCCCAGGCTGATGCCGTGCGCCATATATTGCCTGAAACCCACGGGCTGGCGCTGACACCATCGCCGTTCGGCAGGCAAAACCCCATGCGATGCCGAGTTTTTACCGCGGTCGATAGACCCAAAGAATGACGGACGAAACAACAAGAGGAGACCTGACATGTATCGATTTCTGGCGGTCGCGCTCAGCCTGATCAGCACCAGCTGCTTCGCCTGGCAGCTGCAGCCTACCGACTCGAGCCTCAGCTTTGTCTCGATCAAGAAGGACAGCGTCGGCGAGGTCATGCACTTCAAGAAGCTGACCGGCTCGCTCGATAACAGCGGGACAGCGGTGTTGTCAGTGCCCCTGGCCAGCGTCGAGACCGGGATCCCCGTCCGGGACGAGCGTATGCGCGACCTCCTGTTTCAGGTCGCCCAGTACCCCAAAGCCACCTTCCAGGGCACCATCGACATGAAGACGGCCGCGGCCTTGAAGGCGGGTGACCAGGCTCACATACCGGTTAAGGGGCAGCTCTCACTGCACGGCAAGAGCGCCGAGATCAGCGCCGACACACTCGCGACCAAGCTGGCTGATGGACGCCTGAGCGTGGTGACCACCGAGCCGGTGATCGTCCATACGGGGGACTTCGGCCTGAATGACGGCGTGAAGAAGCTGATGGAGGTCGCCGGCCTGCCTGCCATCAGCAGGGCGGTACCGGTGACATTCGCGCTGACTTTCACGCCTTGAGGCGGGAACGCATCTCGCTCGCCCTGCAATACCCCGCCGCCCAGCCCTCGCTGTCGCGGGTCGATCGACCAGCTCTTGAAATGGGGCCAGGGATGTCCAGGCTCCGCTTCGACTTTGCAGGCCGATCAGTGCTTCCCGAGGGAGTCCGTGCCCTACTCCGCCTCCACGGCCTTCATGCTCAGGCGTACCCGGCCCTGCTTGTCGATCTCCAGGACCTTGACCCGAACGATGTCACCCTCGGAGAGCTTGTCGCTCACCTTCTGGACCCGCTCTTCGCTGATCTGTGAGATGTGCACCAGCCCGTCCCGTCCGGGCAGGATGGTGACGAAGGCGCCGAAGTCCATGAGACGCGCCACCCGTCCCTCGTAGACTCGGCCGACCTCCACGTCGGCGGTGATGAGCTCGATGCGCTTCTTGGCCTCCTCGCCGGCACCCCTGTCCACCGAGAAGATCTTCACCAGCCCGTCGTCGGAGATGTCGATAGTGGCACCGGTCTCCTCGGTAATGGCCCGGATGGTGGAGCCGCCCTTGCCGATGACGTCGCGGATCTTCTCCGGATGGATCTTGAACTCGATGATCCGGGGGGCGTGCTCCGACATCTCCGCCCGGTGGACGTCGATCACCTTGTTCATTTCGCCCAGGATGTGCATCCGTCCATCCTTCGCCTGGGCCAGGGCGGTCTCCATGATCTCCCGGGTGATGCCCTCGATCTTGATGTCCATCTGCAGGGCGTTGATGCCCTCGCTGGTGCCGGCCACCTTGAAGTCCATATCCCCCAGGTGGTCCTCATCCCCCATGATGTCGGTGAGGACCGCAAACTGGTCGCCCTCTTTGATGAGTCCCATGGCCACCCCTGCGACCGCGCCCTTCACCGGAACGCCCGCGTCCATGAGGGAGAGGCTGGTCCCGCAGACGCTCGCCATGGAGCTCGATCCGTTGGATTCGGTAATCTCCGAGACGACACGCACCGAGTAGGGAAACTGGTCGATGCCCGGCATCACCGCCAGCACGCCGCGCTTGGCGAGACGCCCGTGGCCGATCTCCCGCCGCTTGGGGCTGCCAACACGCCCAATCTCCCCAACGCAGAAGGGGGGGAAGTTATAGTGGAGCATGAAGTGCTCCCGCCGCTCCCCTTCCAGGGCATCGATGATCTGGGAATCCCGCTCGGTCCCGAGCGTAGTCACCACCAGGGCCTGGGTCTCCCCCCGCGTGAACAGGGCGGAGCCGTGTGTGCGGGGCAGTACTCCGGTACGGATGCTGATGGGGCGCACGGTCCGCGTGTCGCGCCCGTCGATGCGCGCATCCCCCCCTTCTCCAGCTTCTCAATGGCCCCCATCACCTGCTGCTCGGACCACTTGGGGCTCTCGCCCCCGGCAAGCTCCGCCACTGCCGCCTTGCGGATCTCCCCCAGGGCCGCATAGCGCTGCAGCTTCTCCCGGATGCGGTAGGCGTCGCCGAGGCTTGCCTCGCAGGCATCCGCCACCGCGGCGGAGAGCTCCGTATCCGGCTCAGCGGGCGACCAGGGAATGGGGGCCCTATTGACCTCCGCGGCCAGCTCCCGGATCGACTGGATCGCGATCTGCATCTGCTCGTGCCCGAACAGCACGGCCCCGAGCATGACGTCCTCCGACAGGCCCCGGGCCTCCGACTCCACCATGAGGACCGCGTGCTCGGTGCCGGCCACCACCAGATCGAGGTCGCTGTCGACGCTGAGCCCCGTGAAAGGCGGATTGAGCAGGTACTCCCCGTTCTTGTAGCCGACCCGTGCCGCCCCCACCGGCCCGTTGAACGGAACACCGGCCACCGCTAGGGCCGCCGAGGCGCCCAGCATGGCGGGCACCTCAGAACTCACCGCCGGGTTCAGGGATTTCACCGTGGCGATGATCTGCACCTCGTTGATGAAGCCGTTCGGGAACAGGGGGCGAATCGGCC
>JARRNE010000642.1:0-3026 GCA_037385305.1 Chromatiaceae bacterium
CCTGCCCCTGCTCGAGCAGACCGGGCGTCAAGTCCGGCCCACCGAGGCCGGGGCCGAGCTCTACCATTCCTGTCGCGCGATCTTCGAGACCCTGGCCAACCTGGAGATGAAGGTGGACGACCTGAAAGGGATCAAGCGCGGCCGGTTGCGGCTCGGCGTCATCACGACGGCGAAGTATTTCGCGCCGGAGCTGCTGGGCGAGTTCTGTAAGCACTATCCGGGCGTGGAATCGGCACTCAAGGTCTCGAACCGTGATCGCATCCTGGAGCGCATCAGCGCCAGCGAGGACGACCTCTACATCATGGGCCAGGCGCCCGATGGACCACCCGATGTCGAGGCCCTTGCCTTTGCGCCGAATCCGCTGGTGGTGATGGCCCCGCGCGATCACCCGCTGGTGGGAGAAAAGAGCATCCCGCTCGCCCGTATCGCCGCGGAGCCCTTCATTCTCCGCGAGCCGGGCTCGGGGATTCGCGACGCGACCCTGAGGCTGTTCGAGCAGCATCGAATCCGCCCACGTGTATCCATGGAGCTAGGCAGCAACGAGGCGATCAAGCACGCGATCGTGGGTGATTTGGGACTCTCAGTGCTGTCACTGCATACCCTGACCTTGGAAGGGCCGGACGGACCGGTCGCGATCCTCGATGTCGAGGGCTTTCCGATCATGCGTCAATGGCATCTGGTGTATCCGAAGGGCAAGGAGCTATCGCCGGTCGCTCAGGCGTTTCTCGAGTTCGCACTGAAGGTCAGCCCCGGCATGTACGAGCGCATGGGGCGATTGTGGCCCGACCTCGCTCAGCACTTCGCGGCGACTTACGAGACGGCCCCCGCGGAACGCCGGAAAAAAGCCTTGCCTTCGTCCCCTGGGCTGCATTCCGAACAACAGCGGCACTTCCGCCATCCGTGCCGACAAGCCCCACTACCGCAAGCGGCGGGTCTTCTCGACCATCCGGTGGGTCGAGCGGTTGTTGTTGACGCGCGCCACCTGGGGTAGGGGCACCCACAGCACCTGATGCGACTCGTCGTTGCCCGGTATCGGCAAGTCGTCGTCCATCTCCACGAGAAAACGTATGTCGATGTGCTCGTGTCGCGGGCCGCGCTCGCTGGCGGGAATGGTATGGATATCCACGTCGAAGATGGCATCTTCGACCAGCCGAATGTGTGACGGCTCCAAGCCCGTCTCCTCGGCTGTCTCTCGCAAGGCGACGCGCAGGATGTCGGCATCGCCGTCGGCGTGTCCGCCGGGCTGGAACCACTGGTCGTGCTTGCGATGGTGCAGCAGCAGCGCCTGGTCGCGATGCGGATTCACCACCCAGGCCGACCCGGTCACGTGCCCTGGCCACAGATCGCAGTGGAAGCAATCCTCGTGCGCCATGACGAATACCCGTGCCCGTGCCACATAGGCCGCCTCTTCCATGAATCGGGTCTTGTGCGCATCGAGCAGGGCAAGGAGCTCTCGGCGGTGCATGAGGTCTCTCCCTGTCCCGCGTCAGGTCCCCGAGGGGTTCCGGACTGCCTCGATTGCCGCGGTGGCCGCCTCGTCCACATCGCCCTCGCGCCCGGACAGGACCAAGCGGCCGAAGGCACCGACCGCCCGCACGTCGATCAGGGTGATGCTCGCCGCCTTCTCGGCCTGGTTCGCGGCGTACACGATGTACCCGGCGGGCTCAGTCTCGAGGATGAACATACTCTGGCCGGGCAGGATCATGGATCCGCGTCGGTCCTGCCGATTGATCAGCACGCAGTGGTCCGGGGTCATACCGCGGATTACCTCGTGCCAGGCGATGCGGCAGGTCTGGCGGTCGTGCACGGAGGCGTTCATTTGGGCGAGCACGATGCGCCCGGCCTCACGCACGTCGCTCTGGTCGCGCTGGTGGATCACCATCGATCCGTAGGCACGCTCGACCACCTGCTGTGCCAGGTGCACGCGGGTCGCCTTGAGTGCGATGTCGGTGAGCCGGTGGACCGCCATACCCGGCGACACCTCGACCCACAGACAGGCATCGCTGGGGACCGGCAGGAAGCCTTGGGATACCGTCGCCATGTAAGCGGCAAGCTGCGGCTGCAAGGCATCGATATAGACGTAGGTTCTGAGCTTGATCATCGGGCGTCGAAGCGAGAGATCGGCGACCAGGGACGGCGCTGACCCATCCCTTCTAGGCTGTCCGGGGCCTGGTCCCAGGTCCGCCGGCTCGCCTTTCGCTCAAACATCTGACCGGCCCTCGACAAGGGCCGAAACCCCATCACCCCAGGGCCGCGGCGCTGTGTACGACGAACGAGAAGCGGCTGCGGCAGCTGTAGTCCTCGATGTTGAGCCGTATGTGATGATCGGCGTGCGCCTTGCGACAGCGGTCGATCTCAATGTAAATCTGCTGGACATTACCATTATAAAAGCAAGGTTGCCCCCAAACCTCCCACGGTGACCACCTTGGCCCGATCCTGGATGTGTGCTCGATACAGATCACACATCCCTGTCGCAAGCAATCTGTAATCTGTCTGAGCACGCGTCCTGCAAACGAGCTGGAATCAGCGCTACGGTTACCAGGTTGCACCTTCCCGCCTCCTCGATCGTGGCTTTTCATTGCGAAGGGCGCCCGCGACGAGCCACGACGTCCCAGTATTTTCATCAGGCCAGCTTAGCCAGCGTTTTCGTCCGGTGGAAATTGTTATTCTTCGCTAACGAGATCGATGCTGTTCTATGGCTCGAGTCCCGAACGCTTGTATGGGGGAGATAGGGGTTTCAAAGGCCCCTTGAGCCCATGGAGCCGTGGTCGGGGGGGAAGTGGATGCAACCGTCTATGCGGCACCCACCACGCCTTACCCGAGCACCAGCGAGTTTGCCGGCCAGGCGGGCGTCCGCCGGTGACCTTCAGCCGACAGCGCTAAGCCTGGGGCTGGAGGTCGGGAGCTCTCTGCGTGAAGAGGTCAACCGGGCCTGGCCACCCTTCATCAGCCCTCCGCATGGGAGGAGACCAGCGACCGGTTCCTAAGTGGATGGGGAGGGACTCCTGACGAGCTGGCCATGGGGT
>JARRNE010000643.1:0-3615 GCA_037385305.1 Chromatiaceae bacterium
GGCTGGTCAAGCTGTGCGAGCGGCGCGGCGTCCAGCTCATCTGCGGCCGCGGCAGGTTTCAGGGGCCGAATCACCTTGCCCTGGAGGATTCGGACTACAGCAGCGTGGACTTCGAGCACGCCATCATCGCCACCGGCTCCCGTCCGGTCTCGCCGCCCGGGCTCGGTGTACGGCCGGAAGGCCGGATCATGGACTCCACCGGGGCGCTCGCTCTCGGGGATGTTCCCGAGCGCCTGCTCGTCGTGGGCGGCGGCTACGTCGGGCTGGAGATGGGCACGGTCTACGCGGTGCTGGGCAGTCGGGTCACCCTGGTCGAGATGGCGGACCGGCTGCTGCCGGGGGCGGACACGGATCTGGTCAGGCCGCTGCGAAGGCGTCTCGACGAGCTCTTCGACGCGATCCGCCTCGAGACCAGAGTGACTCGCGCACAGGAGGACGACCGGGGCGTCGCCGTGACGCTGGAGGGCGGCAACGGCGAAGAACGGTTCGATCGGGTGTTGGTGGCGGTGGGCCGCCGGCCGAACACGGACGACATCGGCCTCACCGAGGCGGGGGTCGCGCTGGATGACCAGAGGCTTATCTCGGTGGACGAGCAGCGGCGCACCAGTCAGGAGCGGATCTTTGCCATCGGCGACGCCGTCGGCGGGGTACAGCTCGCCCACAAGGCCATGCACGAGGGGAAGGTTGCCGCCGAAGCCATTGCAGGCAGGCCCGCGGCCTTCGACCCCAGGGCGATCTCCGCCGTGGTCTACACGGATCCCCAGGTGGCCTGGTGTGGGCTGACGGAGGACGATGCCCGGTCCCAGGGGCGGGAGGTCACGGTCACCCGCTTTCCCTGGCGCGCCTCCGGCCGGGCCCTGACCACCGGATCGGAAGACGGGCTCACCAAGCTGATCATGGATCCCGAGACCGGCCGCCTGCTCGGCGCCGGAATGGTTGGCCGTGGGGCCGAAGGGTTGATCGCGGAGGCCGTCCTGGCCGTTGAGATGGGGGCCTTGGCGGAGGACCTTGCCTTCACCATCCACCCCCACCCGACCCTCTCGGAGACCGTCGGAGAGGCGGCAGAGCTCTTCGGCGGCAGCTCGACCCACCTCGGCCGCCACAAGGGGGCAGGGGGGTAGCCCGCATGACGACATTCGCAGAAGGCGGAGGAGGCAAGGGGCTGCGCCAGCGGCTGGTCCGCGGAGCGACGCTCTCGCTTGCGGTACCGCTTGCAGGCTGGGTCGGCTACGGCACGCCCTCTAACCGGGGGCACGCCATCGACCTGATCCGTGCCGCGGTCGAGCGCGGCGTCACCCTCTTCGACCCGGCCCAGGTCTACGGTCCGTTCACGAACGAGGATGTCGTCGGCTCGGAGGAGACCGGCAAGAACGCCATCCTAAGGAGGTGTTCAATGTGCTCGGCGGGATGACCGGATGGCAGGCGGAGGCGTTGCCCGTCATCCGCTGATGCGCCGAATCCGGAACCCGGCCCCGATCAGCGTTCGCCGGATCGATCCTGCAGTATGCACCGCGGGGGATGATTTGGACCGGCGGTGGCTGAAATGACCCGTCTGTCGGCATGCGAACCCATCAAGAGCTGCCTTCCTTGACCTCTGATTGAGCTCCCCCAGCGCCTTGGCTATCGTTCCTCTCACCGGCTGGGCCCATGACGTTGGGCTCTACGCTGGATTCCTCGGGGGGTGAAGCCGCTGAAAGAATGGGGTCGGCTCGCGGCCGCCATGCTGCTCATCCTGGCCGGGGTCGAGGGCCTGGTCCGGGCGGCAATCAACTTTGGCGATCTGCTCGGGACCCCCAGCTTTCTGTGGGGTATCACGGTGGTGGCAGCGGGCACCTCGGTGCCGGATGCCTCCGTCTCCGTGCGGGCCGCGCCCAAGGGGGAAGCCGTCACCAGTCTGGCCAATGTCCTGGGCTGCAATGCATTCCGCCAGTGGCCCGCCAACCGCGGATACGCGGTGCTGAGCGACAACTTTCGCGGCTCGACCGGCTGTCTACCACCGGAGCGGGCCAAATGGCCCGGACTGAGAGACCAGCCCTCGAGTCCGCTCAGAGTCCGAAGAACGGGGTCTCGAACTCGTTGCCGGGACTGGTGTTCTTCGGTGTGACCGTGCGCTTGCTCTGCCAGAAGACCCAGCCGATGGAGACGACACCGCTGAAATCGTTCTTCGACTCCACAAGGGGGCTGTTAGCGAAGGCTGCCGGAGCCACGTCGTAGTAATAGGCGGCGTAAGCTTGGTCGGCGAACGAGATGTCTGCCTCCAAGCTCAGCCGCAGCTTCTCACCGAGCAGCGGTCGCTGGTAACGGACGCTGGTGTCCAGCACCCATCCTTGCTGTCGGATATCCCAACCCGAAGTATCAACGCTGAAAACGGCGCGTACGGCAAGACGCCCCCAGACGTTATAGGGAAGGCCGGGCGGACTCAGCATGAGATTGAGCCGGGGGCCCACGGACACGGTAGGATTCAGGTCGGGCATGCCTTCGCGGGCATCGGAGCCTTCGATCTTCACCAGCGGGTTGGCGCCAGCGGTTACATCGAGCTTGAGCCGCTGACTCTCGAACAGAATCCCCTGGAGACTGCGGTCGATGCGCAATCGCTCGCCCCGGTAGACCAGGTACGGAAACGGGAAGCTCGTCGTCGAGCGAACGTCCGAGCCCGGGTAGTTGGGCTGGTTGTAGAGAGCGCCCCCAATGCCAACCTCCCATAGCGGAAGGGCCTTATCACCCTCGCTGGCGACCGCGTCAGCGGCTGCGAAGGTCATTGGCAGCAAAATACAAAAGGCACCCACGTCCTTTCTTACGCGCTGGAGGGTCATGCGATCAATCCTCCTCCGTCACCGAGCAGAAGCTTTACGGCATCCGACGTCCCAGTGGGCACCCGCCTCCGGCACCGCCTTGGCGGTTCCCCCTGCCAAGCTACGATGATAAGGCTTCCACGTCGGCGACGCAGCGCTTGACCGCGAGAAAGCTGTCCGGATGGACGGAGATAGAATCGATGCCGGCGCGCACCAGAGAGGTGGCAAAATCCGGGTGGTCACTCGGTGCCTGGCCGCACAGGCCCACCTCGCAGCCACCCCAATTCGGCGGCGGCGATGACTGAGGTGGCCGCCTGAAGCCGGTTCTGCCCGTGCTCAGCGGGCGGCAGGCTAATCGGTGACAGCTAGCAAGAACACCGCAATTACGGCGCCGATTATCGCGACAAATGCCGAGAACAAGACGGCAACGAAGAGTCCATGGCCAGGATCCGTTTGACCTTTCCGGTGATAGTAAAGGGCAAATCTGAAGTAGCGAATGGCTGCTACGCCGGCCATCAGCGCACCAAGGACGACAAGCGCGGGCCCTCCTCCGGACGAAAACGCCTGGGGATTGGTTACCAGCGTGTCGGTCGCCCCGTTTAGTCGGCGCAGCAAGAGCGAAAATCGATCGATGACGAATCCGAGCGCCATCAGTGCCGCGGCCGTCCGAACCCACGCCATGAGGGTACGCTCTGCGGCAAGGTAGACGAGTCGGTGTCCGGAACTCTCGGGACGCAGATCCATGCTCAAGGTCTTGTCTTCTCCTGGGGTCACTACCTCGATGGCGCGGCTGTATGTCAGTGTTTGGATCGCCCCTGAGATC
>JARRNE010000644.1:0-4162 GCA_037385305.1 Chromatiaceae bacterium
AGGATCTCGCCGACCTTCGCCCCCTCGCGCGCCGCCGGCAGCCGCTCCTCCTCGCTCTCTCCGGCAATCCGCGCCTCCAGGCTCGCGATGAGTCCCGGCAGCTCTGCCTGGGGCGCGGGCGCGAGGCCCTGGCTAATGGCGTTGTGCAGATCGACCAGCATGGACCTTAGAAGCGCCGTGGCGTCAAACAGGAGATCGATCAGGCTCCCCTTGATCGCGAGGCTGCCCTTGCGTCCCAGATCAAGCAGGGTCTCGGTGGTGTGAGCGAGCTTGGTGATCTCGCCGAGCTCGAGGAACCCGGCCACCCCCTTCATAGTGTGAAAGACCCGGAAGATGGCGTTGACATCCTCGCCGGCCACGCCGTCCTCGTCGGCCGCCAGGAGGATCTCATCCACCTGGGTGATGCCGTCCTCGCTCTCCTGCAGGAACTCGGTTGCAAGCTCGATGGGTTCCGCGTCCCATCGCCGTCCGCCCGCCGCCTCGCTGCCCGCCGCTGCGTCCGCCGAGCAAGGTGCCTCCTGCTCCGCTGCTGCCGCGTCGGCCGGAGGCTCCGCGGCCGCGGGCGCCTCGCTGTGCAGTGCCGCGAGCAGCGCATCGGCCCCCGTCCCCGGCAGCTCCCGCCGCCCATAGGCGCGCAGCGCCTCCCCCAGCCAGTCCTTGACCGCCAGCAGGCGGTCCGCCCGCTCGGCGCTGAACGTGGCGCCGTCGTCAAGCAGGTCCTCCACCGCATGACAGACCCGCTCCACCTCACCCAGCCCCAGCACCCCGACCTCGCCCTTGAGGCTGTGCAACCGCCGGCGCAGCGTCCCGAGCGCCTCACTGCCTCCCTTCTCCAAAGCCAGAATCTCCGCCTCCAGCTCCTCCAGCGCCAGCTCGTGCCCGGCGATGAACTCTTCGAAGATCGCCTCCTCCACCCAATGCGGCAACACAAACACGCCCTCCGGCGCCGCGGTTGTGCCCCCGCCCGCCAGCTGCTGCTGCAGCGCTGCCAGCGCCGTGCGCACCTCATCAAGCGTACGCGGCTCGACCTTGTCTTGAGCGCTGAGGCCGACGCCCAGGTCACGCAGGTGCTCGACCTGAGGGAGCACTGCGTCGCCGCCGCCCTCCGCTTCGCCTAGCGCCCGCAGCGCCTCTACGAGGTTCTGCAGCGACGCCGTATCGTCCGCATCCGCGAGCATCGCCATCGCGGCCAGCTCTTCGACCATCTCTTCCAGCTTGCGCTCGGCGCTCATCCAGCTTCTCCGACGGACTCTTGGATTGCGTTGTCTGGTTGACATGCCGGGGGCATGCAGCGTTCGTGCTCGCCGTGTAGTGACGTGAGAATTCGGGTTGATGACCCGGTTCGCAACGCAGGGATGAGGCTTCCACCGCGGGGAGCTTCCGGGGTCATCGGCTGGCGGATCGCGGCGCCCTCAACCCCGGGGTCGACCTTCTGCCCACCTCGATGCATTCAAGCCTGGACTGCTTGGCCGACTCGGGGCGGGCAGTTCTGGTCAGCTCGTCCTTGAGCCGTGGAGATCACACCGCCTTTAAGAGAACCGCCGGCGGACTTCATACGGCCCGCGGGTCCGTACGGTCTTGACCCTAGAAGTCCCGCAGGGCCTCGTCGTCGTCGAGGGGGATGAGCTGCTCGGCCAGCTGCTTGTGCCACTTGCCGTTGCCCCCCGCAGGCCCCTTTGCCTTGGGCTTGGCCGGCATGCGGGTGACCTTCGCCTCAGGCGCCGCGGGCGCGCGCCGCCCGCCCGTGCCCGTGAGTTGAAAACGCCCCACCATCGCCGCCAGCTCCTCGGACTGGCTGGAGAGCTCCTCGGCCGCACTGGAGGATTCCTCCGAGTTTGCCGCCGACTGCTGCACCACCTTGTCCATCTCCGCCACCGCCTTGTTCACCTGGGAGATCCCCTTGGCCTGCTCGTCGCTCGCCACCGAAATCTCATCGACAATATCGGCCACCTTCCCAATCGAATCGACGATCTGCGTGAGGTTGTCGTTGACCTCCCCGGAGATCGTCCCGCCTTCGTTGGCGAGCTTGGCCGACTGGGCGATCAGCCCCTCGGTCTTGTTCGCCGCCTCCTTGGCCCGCAGGGCGAGGTTGCGCACCTCCTCGGCCACCACCGCAAAGCCGCGGCCCGCTTCGCCGGCTGGCTCCGCCTCCACCGGCGCGTTGAGCGCCAGCCCATCGCCGCCACCATCCGTGTCATCGCGGTCCCCCCCTTCTGCGCCAGCTCCTGGGTGGTCTTGGCCACCGCCCGCGCCTGCTGGGTGTTGTCCGCGTTCTGCTTGGTCTGAGCCGTCATCTGCTCCAAGGCGCTGGAGGTCTCCTCCAGCGAGCTTGCCTGCTCCGAGGCCCCCTGCGCCACCGACTGCGAGCTTGCCGCGATCTGCTCGGAGGCCGCCGCCACCTGTCCCACCGCCTCGTTGACCTGGGCGATGGCCTCGTGCAGCCCCTCCCCGGTCTTGTTGAGCGAGTCCTTGATCTTGGCGAAGTCGCCCTGCAGCTCGCCCTCCATGCGCGCCTGCAGGTCGTAGTCGGCCAGCCGCTCGAGCACCGCCGTGGCGGCGTTGATGGGGGTGACGATGGCATCGAGGGTGGCGTTGACCCCCTCGACGATGGCCCGGTACTCGCCCTGGTGACGCGCCGCCTCGGCACGCGTACCGAGCTCGCCGGCCACCCCCGCCCGGACCAGGGTGTTGACATCCCCGATGAGCGCCCGCAGCGCATCCACCGTCTTGCGCACCGCCGCGTTGATCTGCTCAAAGTTCTTAGCGACCTCGGCGGTGTCCGCGTCGGCCGCCGCCACCTCCAGCGTCACCGCCAAGTCCCCCATCGCCACCTTGTCGAGGTTGATCAGCAGCTTCTCGATCTCCTGGTCCTGGAACGTGCCCTGCTTGCGCACGAGCGCTGCCCCCCGCTCGGTCTGACGGGCCGCCTCCTTGACCGCGGTGAGGTCGGTCACGAATTCGAAGGCGCCGATGACTTGGCCCGCCTCGTTGCGCAGCGGCACCCCGGTGTAGGAGATGTCGAGCGTCTTGCCGTTCGGGTGGGCGTCGGTCTCGGAGGTGGCATTGGCACCATTTCGCATGGCGCGCCCTAAGGCGCACTTGTCCGTGCGGCAGTCGCCTGTCTTGAACTGGTCATAGCATTTGGCCCCCACGAGCTCCCGCTTGGCTCGCCCGACCACACCGGCCCCCGTCTCGTTCATGTAGCGGATATTGAAGTCCGGGTCGATGATCATCGCCGGCGCCGGCACGGAGTCCAGATAGCCCACCAGCGTGTCGAGCATCTGGTTGATGTTGTCCAGCATCAGCTTGTTGGCGCCCTGCACCTGGCCAACGGCGGCCCGCTGGTCGAGGCGTCCCTCCTTTACCGCCTCAGCCAGGCTGGCGACCTCCAGGATCATACCCTTCCGCTCCGAGATATCGCTGGCGTACAACACGACCTTCACCAGCTTCCCCGCCTGGTCAAGGATCGGCGTGTAGGAGCAGTGTAGCCAGACCTCCTTGCCGCCCTTGCCCACACGCTTGAACTCGCCTGCTTGCGGCTGCCCCAGGGTCAGCGCCTGCCAGAACCGGTGATACTCGGCCGAATCCCTGTAGGTCGGATCGACAATCTCCACGTGGTTTTTGCCCTGGACATCCTCGAGCTTGTAGCCCAGGACATTGAGGAAGTTCTCGTTGGCGGTAATAAAATTGGAATCCCTGTCGAGCTCGGCCACCGCCCGTGGCTTGCTGATGGCAGCCATTTCCGCCCGCAGGAGGTGCAGCTCCTCGTCGTCCTTGCCCGCGCCCGAGAGCTCGGCGACGACCCCGCGCAGCTCGCCGGCCCCGTCCAGCACCGGCCGGGCGCTGAAGCACAGCTCCTGCCCCTCGCCGGTGCGCCGGTTGGTGACCGTGAACGACTCCTCGGTCTCGTCCTCTTCCGAGCGCAGGGCAATCTCCCCGGGGGTCTTGGCGCGGGCGTCGAAGAACCCCTGCCAAGCCTTCTTGCCGACCATCTCGTCGCCGCCGTACCCGGTCAGCTCCTCCAGGCCCTCGCTCCAGAAGACCACCTCCCCCTTGCCGTCGGTTGCAAACACGGGGGTACTCATGCGGGCCAGCACCCCGGCGGGGATACAGTCTTCGCGTTGCTGCCGGGCACCCGTGGTCTCGTTCACTTTCACCTGTT
>JARRNE010000645.1:0-2923 GCA_037385305.1 Chromatiaceae bacterium
CCGCCCCGAGCCACGGAATCCCCCTCTTTGCAGTAGCTGTCGATCCCGTTCACCGTGCGCGCCCCGATCTGGACTGCATAGAGGGGCAAAGGGGCACAGCGGTATTCAGCGCTGAAGAGCGTCACGGTACGCTCGTTCTGCACGATGTGGACGCTATTCTCGTACAGGGGCTTCCGGCCGAAGAGGGTCCGCCAGTGCATCGGACCCATATTCAGGTTCTCGCCGTAGGCAGGATGGCGATGCACAAAGCCGACCGTCCCGTCCAAAGGAGCCCGATTGTAGTGCACGTTGAATGGGCTCATGAAGATGCCGATGACGAGCTTCGGCTGGTCGACGTCCGCCCGCAGGATATCTCCGTAACCGTCGCGGGAACACCCTGCTTGATCACGGCCACAGCCTCCCCGGGCTCGGCCTTCTCCACGTACACGACCGTGCCGTCTGCCGGGCTCAGGATACCCTCCTCGGCGGGCGGCGTGCGCTTCGGGTCGCGAAAGAACCAGAGATAGCGCCAGAAGAGAGAGCAGCGCCGGATTCAGGCTGAAGTGAGCCAGCTCGTTACGAACCAGGTGCAGCATGTTTCTCTCGCCTCGGGGCCGGTCACAGCGCCGGCACATAGCCTGCCAAGTCTACGGAGGAAATATTGCCATTTCGTTCCGTTTGAGTGACGGAGGTGAGACAGCTGGGACAGCGGACAACAAACCGACAAACAAGAAACGCTTGGCGTTCCCGTAGGCCGAGCGGTCCCGCGGAACCTCAGCCGTTTCCGCGAGACCGGCAAAGAAGACGTGACTCCGCGCGGGCCTGGGGCTTACGACCCCGGCAGCGCGGGCACGGACTTGAGATACTCGGCGATCGCCTTGCGATCGGCGGCGGTGAGGTAGCTGGTGTTGTCGTCGATGACGCTGGACATGGCGCCGCCGGCGAAGTCACCGTCCGGAAGCATTCCGGTCTGCAGGAAGTAATCGATATCGGAGACGGACCAGGTCCCGATGCCGGTCTTCCGATCGGGGGTGATGTCGGGCACCCTGCCGTCTTCAGGACCGTCCGGATTTCCCGCGAGCGCGCGGCTCCGTTCCAAGCCGCCCATCCAGTTGCGCGGCGTATGGCATTCACCGCAGTGCCCCAAGTGCTCGACCAGATAGGCCCCCCGGTTCCAGACCGCCGACCGGGCTGGGTCTGGCTTAAAGACGCCCGGCTCGAAGTTGAACCATTTCCAGCCCCACAGCAGCCAACGGAAGGACAAATACCAGGGGAGGTCATGCGGCCGGTTGGGATGGTGCACCGGCGGAAGGCTGAAGAGGTAGGCCTTGATCGCCAACAGGTCGCCGCGGGTGACCCCCGTGTAGGACGTGTAGGGGAACACTGGATAAAGGTTTTCGCCCTCCGGGTCGACCCCTTCCCGAAAGGCGCGGACGAAGTCATCGTCGCTCCAGCGGCCGATGCCGGTCTCCGGGTCCGGCGTGATGTTAGGCGGGTAGAAGGCCCCGAAGGGGGTCTTCAGGGCGCGCCCCCCGGCGAGGTAAGGCCCATGCCCGTCCTCGTCCGTATGACAGGCGATGCAGCCCCCCGCGTGCACCAGGTACTCTCCGCGCTTGATCAGTCCCTCGTCCGCGCAGGCGAGCCCCGATGCACCCAAGAGTCCGGCGAGGATGGCGGCCCTCACCTTCATTGCGGGAACCTACTTCTTCTTCTCCTTGCGGAAGTCGTCGTGGCAGCTCTTGCACGCCTTGCCCATGGCCATGAACTTCTTGCGGATCTCCACCTTGTCGCCCCCCTCTGCGGCCTTCAGGAAGGCCGCCGCCTCCTCCTGAGCAGTCATTGCATGCTTCTTGAACTCTTCGGGTCTCTGCCATACGGCCGGCTTGGCGTTCGTATCCCCCAGCTCCGAGTCCGGCGGGAAGACGTCCTTGATCAAGGGTGCGGTGAGGGCAAGGGAGCGGGCATGAACGATGAGTTGAGGACCGTAATCCACCCTGCCCCGAATAATCAGACTGGCGGCTGCGGTATGAGCGCCGAGTGCCGACATGACGTCCTTACGGTACTTGATGAGGTCCGTGGGGTCCGCGTCCGCCATCGCCGCTACCCCGTACGCTAGCCCGCAGCCCAGCAGAGCGCCGCCCAGCAAATGTCTCTCACGCATCGCTTCCTCCCGATGATTGTTCGAGCTCCAGTGGTCAGGATGCCGGCGGGGCTGATTCCCCCTCCCGGCTTGAGACAATCGACCGCGGGAACAGGCCCCTGGGATGCGGATCCCCCGGCAGTCACCGGTGCGCAAGCCACCCCCCTCTCCGCGGTCCCACCCCACATAAGGCGATTGCCGGAAGATCTTATACCGGATTGTGTAGGGCTCCCCCGCACATGTAGCACTTCCCGTAAGGGGCAGCAAAGCCTGTGCTGGCCTTGTGGCACTGGCTGCCCTTCCACCTAGGCGATTAGCGCTATCCCTCAGCTGTGCGCAAGGGGTCGGGTACGGGCCGCCGAGACACGCCGTAAATACGTTCCATGCAGGCTCCACGGCGCACTCCGTGGCGCCGAGGGTCCCGCCGACCCGTATCCGACCCCCGTCTTGGTTTGCAGCTAAGCCACGACGCTAATCGCCTCCACGTATGCACGAGGCCTGCGTAGCAGACCACATTCTCGGGGACAGGTATAATCAAAATAGCTTGTGTGCCGCAAGGTCCGTTCAGATCGACACCTCCCCCCTGACCCGCTTTACGGCTTCCCGTGGATCAAGCAAAGAGCGTGCGCCGATAGCCTTGCAATGCGTTGATTCGCTTGCGAACGCTCGGCCTGCCTCCAATCGGGGTGGCTTTTCCCAGTCTGAGCGCCAAGGCCCGGTCGCGCCTGCACCGAATGGTCGCAAAGCAGCTGACCAACCAGTAACTTGTCCAGCCCGGTCGGGACACTCAGGGTGCCAATCCGG
>JARRNE010000646.1:0-3602 GCA_037385305.1 Chromatiaceae bacterium
TCACCCCGCTGTGAGCCTGATCGCTTGCGCCCCGCAATAGGGCGCCGGCGATGCATTGCCCCCCATGTGCCAGTCAACGATAAATCAATGCCTTAGTTGCGCGGAAGGCGGGTTGCACCCGGATCCTACGACAGCTTCCTGCTGACGGGACTGGCGAGCAAGAGTGTGTTGCCGGGCGTGAGAACATCTTACCGCATAGGCATGGGCAAGTTGCCCGTCATGTCCCTTGGCCGAAATGAGACGCTCATGGGTTGGGGTGCGAGCGGCCGCTCTGCGTCCAAAGCAGTCGCCCGCCTGAGTTCGAGCGAGGCGGTCCAGGGAGGGGATGCGACGAGGACCGAAGTATCCGCAAGCGTGTGCAGCTGCCCCTATCTAGCGCACGGGGCCACATTGACACGGTGGCGCAGGAACTTGCCCGGCTTGAGTCGGGGGGTGTGCGTTCCCGCGAGGGAAACGGCCTCTCCGGTCTTCGGATTCCGTGCCAGGCAAGGGTGGCGAAAGCGCAGCGAGAAGCTGCCGAATCCGCGAATCAGAGAGCGTCTTTGTTCTTCTCGCGCACGCGCAGGTGAGGCTCTTCCATCACCGCGACGAAGGCCGTGTCCCGGTCCCAGAAGGGCGGGAATTCCCCTCCCTTCTTGACGAGGATCGCAGGGACGGCAGGCGGCGTCGCGGGATCGATCTCGCCGGGTAGCCGCTTCGCGCCGTGCCAAAAGGACCGGTAGTCCGCGGTCGCGGGGCTGCCGTATGAGGGGTGTAAAAGGATTCCGCCGCCTCAATGGGCGCGGACGGGTCTTCCCCCAGGGGTGCCACGACCTTGCCGAGCGGCGTTGCCCGCAGTGCCTGTCTCAGCTGCTCCCGCGACAGGCCCCGCAGCTCGAAGAGTAGGAAGGGGGCGCGATCGAGCTGACTGGCCAGGCGACAGTAGACCCCGTAGTAGGGATTGACGTTACCGCGCACGGTGGCGCTCACCAGGCCGTCCTTGATGGCGAAGGCGAGGATGCGGCTGTCACCGCTGTAGCCCCGTCCGCGCTGCAGCCGCCCGCGATCGGTAAAGCCCTCGAGCGCCGCGATGAAGCGCTGCCCCCACCAGGTCCGGCCGAGAGCGGCCATGGTCAGTCCACCACCGCCTCGCGGTTCAGGCGAATCAGGGCCTTGAAGCGCTCGTCGTCGAGCTGGGTGAGCCAGGACTCGTCGGTCCCGACGATGGCCCCGGCCAGCGCCTTTTCTCCTCGATCATGTCGTTGATGCGCTCCTCCAGGGTGCCCAGGGTGACGAGCCTGTGGACGAAGACGGTCTTCTCCTGGCCGATGCGAAAGGCGCGGTCGCTCGCCTGGTCCTCCACCGCCGGGTTCCACCAGCGGTCGAAGTGGAAGACATGGTTCGCTTTGGTGAGCGTGATGCCGACACCGCCCGCCTTGAGCGAGAGCACGAAGACGGCGGGCTCCCCCTGCGGGTCCTGAGAGGCGGCAATCATCGCCTCGCGGCGGCTGCGGTCGCGCAGCCGCTCCAGCATCTCGGCGAGCGCATCCCCCGGCTCGACCTCCAAGGTGTCGTCGGTTGCTGTGCGCTGCAAGAGCTCCTGGGGGTTCATTTCCGGGGCCTCCTTGCCGTGCTGGTGCCAGAAGGCGAGCATCTCCTGCATCCGCCCCGGGTCAAGCTCGACCCATTGACCGCGAAAGCGCACCAGGGGTGTCGTCGCCTCGACCAGCTGCTGCCACTCCTCCGGACTCACCAGCTGGTCTCCGATGGCGAGCTCGTAGCGGTACTGGACCAGGTGCTCGAGGCTGAGGCCGCCGGCGGCGGGCGTCGCCCCGTGCGCCTTCGTGCTGGAGGAGGAACGCAGCCGCAGGCGGACCCGGCGCCGGCCCTGGGGGGTCCACCAGGCGGGGACAATGATCTTGAAGCCCGCGTCCTCCAGAACCCAGGCCCATTCCTTGAGAAAGGCGAAGGCCTCGTCCAGGTTAAGCGTCACCGCCTGCGGTTGGGCGGTGTCGAGACCGTCCCAGAGCTTGGGCACCATGCGGGCGGCCAGCCCAAGGTTGAGGAGCAGCTCCGTCTCGAAGTCGTCGCCCAGCTGGCGGCGCAGCGGCCGTTGCTCCTCCCCGCTGAGGGACCAGTAATCGGCCAGCGCGAGGCGTTGGGAGGGATCTTGCCGGTAGCCGGGCAGACCGGATGCCGGGGCTCTCCATGGCTCTTGGGCCGGTCCAAGGCAGGCGGCCAGCAGGGTCCCGGCGACCTTCTTCCCGAACGTCGCCGGGAGCGGCGTCTGGCGTACGATCTGATCGAGCAGCACTTCGGTCGGATCTTCCAGGTCGAAAATAGCATATCACGCTGTAATACAAAGCAATTCCTGGAATCAAGCGGCCAAGTGTAGGCATGTAGAGACACTACTGTCCGGGAAAACCTTCGCCCCTCGCGCGTAACCGCTTGTAAGGAGCTGCAAAACGGCTGATTTCTGGGTGTCACCGATTTGAATCGTTGTGCGAGCCTTCAAAATAGCCCGTTTCCGGGATTTTAGGGACACCGTCATGCACGTCGGCTGGCTCGTTCTTTCGCAGGTCATCGACCATTTGCCAATGCAGACCTTCCGGCGTTACGTAGCACGCTACGAAGGCAACCGTTACAAGAAGACCTTCTCCTGTCTCGACCAATGTCTCTGTATGGCGTTTGCGCAACTCACCTCTCGCGAGAGTCTGCGCGATATCGAGGCTTGCCTGCGCGCTCACAAAGACAAGCTCTACCACATGGGAATCCGTGGCGGCGTTTCCCGAAGCACCCTGGCCGACGCAAGCGAACGCCGCGATTGGCGTATCTATGCCGATCTTGCCCAGGCACTGATCGGCATCGCGCGCCCCTTGTATGCCGACGAAGACCTGGGGCTCGACTTGGACAACACGCTTCATGCGCTCGACGCCTCCACCATCGACCTGTGCCTATCGGTCTTTCCATGGGCGCTGTTTCGCACCACAAAGTCGGCCGTCAAGCTCCATACCCTGCTGGATCTTCGCGGCAACATCCCGACCTTCATCCACATCTCCGACGGCAAGCTGCACGACGTCAACGTCCTGGATCTCCTGCTTCCGGAAGCGGGCGCTTTCTACATCATGGATCGCGGCTATGTGGACTTCCAACGCCTGTTCCTGCTGCATATGGCCGGGAGCTTCTTTGTCATCCGCGCCAAGTCCAACACCAAATACCGGCGTCGCTACTCCCATCCGGTGGACAAATCCGGTGGTGTGCGATGCGATCAGAGCATTGTGCTGACGGGGGTCAAGTCGGCACGGGACTACCCGCAGCCGTTGCGTCGCGTCAAATACCACGATGCGCCGACCGGCAAGACCTTCAACTTATTGACCAACAACTTTGCTATTCCAGCACAGACGGTGGCCGACTTGTATCGATACCGCTGGCAGGTCGAGCTGTTCTTCAAATGGATCAAGCAGCACCTGCGTATCAAGTCGTTCTTCGGAACCTCCGAGAACGCGGTCAAGAGTCAGATCTGGATCGCTAGCTCCGTGTACGTTCTCGTGGCCATCATCAAGAAACGCCTCCAAATCCAGGCAGATCTCTACACAATGTTACAGATTCTGAGCCTTACCTTG
>JARRNE010000647.1:0-3813 GCA_037385305.1 Chromatiaceae bacterium
CGGCACCTTCGACATCTCGATCATCGAGATTGCGGAAATGGAGGGCGAGCACCAGTTCGAGGTCCTGTCGACCAACGGGGACACCTTCCTCGGTGGAGAGGACTTCGACAAGCGCCTGATCGATTTCCTCGCCGACACCTTCAAGAAGGAGCAGGGAATCGACCTGCGCGGCGACCCGCTGGCGATGCAGCGCCTGAAGGAGGCCGCGGAGAAGGCCAAGATCGAGCTCTCCTCCGCCCAGCAGACCGACATCAACCTGCCCTACGTTACCGCTGACGCCACCGGGCCGAAGCACCTGAACGTCAAGATGACCCGGGCCAAGCTCGAGGGCCTGGTATCCGACCTGATCGAGCGCACCGAGGGCCCCTGCCGCCAGGCGTTGGAGGACGCGGAGATCACAGCCGCCGACATCGATGACGTCATCCTGGTCGGCGGCCAGACGCGCATGCCCAAGGTGCAGGAGCGCGTCAAGGCCATCTTCGGCAAGGAGCCGCGCAAGGACGTTAACCCCGACGAGGCCGTCGCCGTGGGGGCCGCGATCCAGGGCGCCGTCCTTTCGGGCGATGTGAAGGATGTCCTGCTGCTCGACGTCACCCCGCTGTCGTTGGGGATCGAGACCCTGGGCGGGGTCATGACCAAGCTGATCGAGAAGAACACCACCATCCCCGCCAAGGCCGCGCAGGTCTTCAGCACCGCCGACGACAACCAGAGCGCAGTCACCGTGCATGTGCTCCAGGGCGAGCGCGAGCAGGCGAGCGCCAACAAGTCGCTCGGCCAGTTCAACCTGCAAAGAGGTCGAACGCATGGTCAAGGATGCCGAGGCCCACGCCGACGAGGACCGCCGGTTCCATGAGCTGGTGGAGGTGCGCAACCGTGCCGACGCGCTGATCCATTCCACACGCACCACGGTGGCGGACTTCGCCGACAGGCTCGATGCCGCGGCCAAGGAGCGGATCGAGAGTCTGATCGCCGAGCTGGAAGAGGCGATGAAAGGAAACGACGCCAAGGCCATCGCCGCCAGGACCGAGACCTTGGGGGCGGAGACGGGCAAGCTCTTCGAGACCGCGCGCAGCACCGCTGCGACCGGTAGCGCCGGTCCGAAGGGAGGGGCGGGAGATGAAGACGTGGTCGACGCCGAGTTCGAGGATGTCAGCGACGATCGCAAGAGGGACTGAGGCACGGGCGCATGGCAGAGGCCACGAACCTCGTCTGTCCGCACTGCGACGCCATCAACCGCGTGCCCACGGCGCGAATCGGCGACAAACCGACTCGCGGCAAGTGCAAGCGGCCCCTGTTCGACCGTCACCCCTTGGCCCTCACCGACCACAACTTCGATCGTCACCTCACCCGCGGCGAGCTGCCGCTGGTGGTGGACTTCTGGGCGCCGTGGTGCGGGCCGTGCAAGATGATGGCGCCGGCCTACGAGCAAGCGGCGGCGCGGATCGAGCCCCGTGGCCGTCTGGCCAAGGTGGACACCGAGCAGAACCCGAGGCTGGCCCAGCGCTACGGCATCCGCAGCATCCCGACAATGGCGGTGTTCAAGGGCGGCCGTCAGGTCGCGAGCCAACCGGATGCGATGGGTGGGGCGCAGCTGGTCCAGTGGATCGAGGCCAACCTGTGACGCAACACAGCAGCGCTGTGGATCCACGGTCAACCCTGGGACCGCCGTCATCCTGACGGCTTGCGTCGAGGCCGGCAGGATGCCGGCGGTCCCGATCGTCTCCTGTGCGCGGCGCCAGAATTCTCGCCCGGTCTCTGGAGCGTGGAACGAGAACAAATAGAGGGCCTGAACCGATGCGGATGGACAAGCTCACCACCAAGTTCCAGCTCGCCCTGGCGGACGCCCAGAGCCTCGCCGTCGGGCGTGATCACCAGTACATCGAGCCGGTCCACCTGCTGATGGCCCCGATCGACCAGGACGGCCGAGCGTTGTTCCCTGGTACGTTTCTACAACTGATCAGAACAACCGGGCAATGAAAGAAAAGAAGCTCATCATCCATATCGACGAAGAGCTGGATTCGACCCAGCGCTCAGTGTTGGGAGCCAAGCTGGAGGAGGAAAAGGGTATCCTCACCGCCTGGTTCCCGGGGGATAATCCCCACTGGCTCACGATCCGCTACGAGCAAGAACATTTCAGTCACACGACCCTGCTCGATACCATCGCCGAGCACGGCTTTCACGGCCGAATCGTCGGCGATGATGATCCGGAGGCCTGATGTCACCGACGTCATTGCACCGAGCGACGCGGCGCTGCGCCGGGTCGGGCTGACCCGGCTTGCGCGTCGCGAGGGTGGCGGGCTCGACGGGGCCATAGCCGTCGCAAAGAGCCGGGATAACCCATCCGGGTGACCGCTGCATGGAATTCAAAGACTATTACCAGACGATGGGCGTCGCCCGCGACGCCACCCAGGACCAGATCAAACGCGCCTACCGCAAGCTTGCCCGCAAGTATCACCCGGACGTGAGCAAGGAGCCCGATGCCGAGGCCCGCTTCAAAGAGGTCGGCGAGGCCTACGAAGTGCTCAAGGACCCCGAGAAGCGTGCCGCCTACGACCAGTTTGGCGCCAACTGGAAGGCGGGCCAGGACTTCCATCCCCCACCGGACTGGGACGCCGGTTTCGAGTTCAGCGGAGGCGGCTACACCGATGCGGGAGGCCAGGACCACAGCGCCTTCTTCGAGGAGCTGTTCGGCCGGCGCTACGCCGGTGCCACCGGACAGGGGAGGCGGCGCACCTTGCGGATGCGCGGGGAGGACCATCACGCCAAGGTCCTGATCGACCTGGAGGACAGCTACCAGGGCGCGACGCGCACCATCACGCTGCGCATGCCGGAGCTGACCGACGATGGTCATCTGACCACCCGCATCCCGAAGGGGATTCGGCCCGGACAACAGATCCGCCTCGCCGGCCAGGGCGGCCCGGGAATCGGTGGTGGCGAGCCCGGCGACCTCTATCTGGAGGTCGAATTCCGCGACCATCCCCTCTACTCCGTCGACGGTGCGGACATCCAGCTGCACCTGCCGGTCGCCCCCTGGGAGGCGGCACTCGGCGCCACGGTCAAGGTGCCGACACCGTCCGGCACCGTCGACCTCAAGATACCAGCCGACTCCAACCAGGGGCGGAAGCTGCGTCTGAGGGGACGCGGCCTGCCGGGCAAGTCGCCCGGCGATCTCTACGTGCTGCTGCAGATCACTCTGCCACCGGCCGACAGCGACGCGGCCAAACAGCTGTACGAGAAGATGAGAGACCAGCTCGGTTTCGATCCACGCGCACACCTTGGAGTTTCCTGATCCAATGGCCACATCCGCAATGCAGGTCGTGCTTACCGGCGAGGTCCTCGACGAGGACAGCGAGATCACTCTGCTGCAGCTCTGCCACAGCTGCTCGGTCACGGCCGAGACCGTGGAGGCCCTCGTGGAGCACGGGATCCTGGAGCCGGCGGGCCGGCGGGGGCGGCACTGGTGCTTCGCCGCGCCGAGTATCAGGCGCGTCCTTGTCGCCCAACGGCTGCAGCGCGACCTGGGCGTCAATCTCGCCGGCGCCGCGCTGGCGCTGGATCTGCTGGAGCGTATCGCGCGCCTGGAGGCGGCGCTGGGCCAGGGGGGCTCCGGTCAGGCGGGACACCAGCCACAGCCCAGCGAGCCATGAGAGGGGTTGTGAGATGACACACGAGACGATGCGGATCGAAGGGCAGATCCTGGCCTACGCGTCCCGCCAGAGGCACGCGGAAGACCTGCTGGAGCGTGCGCGAATGCACGTCGGCGACGCCCAGGAGCACGCGGAGGTCCGGTCGCAGCTTGACGGGCTCGGCGAG
>JARRNE010000648.1:0-3610 GCA_037385305.1 Chromatiaceae bacterium
CCACCATGGTGCGCGCGAACCACAGCACCTCGTCGAACAGGATCAGCACCGCCGGGATGTCGGTGCGCGTCTGCTCCAGCAGTTCCACCATGACGTTGGTCGCGGGCGGGCTTGCGCGTTCGCTGCCATCCGCCTTCAGGGTCTTCAGCCCGGCCTCCCCAGCCAACTGCCAGGCGAGCAGGCTCCAGGGCATCAGCAGGCGGCGCAGAGTCCCGTCCGGCGCGCGCGCCTCCATGCCCTGCTCGGCATCCAAGTGGTCGAACACCACGGCCGCCACGCGCGCCCGCGGCAACCCCTCGGGAAGCCCGCAGTGACTGCGAAACTGCTCCACGGCCGGAATATCGGGCAGGGCGTCCGGGTCGGCGGCCAGGTGGACCAGCGTGACCAATGAGTGCGTCTTTCCGCCGCCGAAGGTCAGGTACAACTGGCGCACCGCTTTTTCGGATTTGCCGGCCAGGCGCCAGAGCACGTCGCGGACCAGATCGCGCAGCCGCGCGGTCGGATAGGTCAGCGCGAAGAACTCCTTCGGGTCGTGATAGATGCCTGGGTTGACCCCGAGCATCACGTCGTGCAGATCGGCGGCGAACTGCTTCTGCGACAACACGGCGCTGGTGATCTCGGCGCGAAGCTTCATGACCGCGTGCCAGGGCAGATTCAACCTCTTGGAGTTCTTTGGCATTTCCATCGATCCGTTGCGCTACCGAGCCGCTTGTCCGGCATTACAGTTGCTCTGGCTCCAAGCCTGTGCGCTTGGCGATCCTGGCCAACATCCGTGGGCCGATTTCCTCTTGGTCATGGAAAGCGAACACGAAATCAGGGTAGCCCGTCTTGCTCAATGTCTTGTGCGACCCCAAAGACCGCCTGACTTCCCAACCGTTGCGAAGGAGCGCCGCGAGGACCCGTTTTGCCTTCGTGCTGGGCCAGCGGGTCATGCCGCTTCGAAGCTGATCTGGATCGGCTCAACGAGCTGCTCTCCGCTTTCTATCCGTTCGGCAAGGACCCGTAGAGCCAGCGCCTCCGCTTGCGCAACGGCTTGCTCCTTGGTGTCCCCGTATTTCAATGCTCCGGGTATCTCGACGATCTCAGCGATCCATCGCCCATCGACTTCCTGCTCGGTCTCGACTGTAAAATGCACGCTCCCCTCTCCAAGTCAGTGGTGAATTCCAATACAACGTGGTTCGGCATCTTACCGCCGTACTATGAAATTCGCGGAGCACGTCCGCGCCTTCTCCCTTTGGGAGAGGGATGGGGTGAGGGGACGATCAGGGGCGATGCGCCCTTTCATCGTCTGGGGTGGCTCGACTTGCCCCATGATTGTGACCGGCGATCCATCCCATCAGTCCCCCAACGCCAACGCCCCCTGTCCCGCGCTGCCAAAGCCCTTCAGGTGATTGGCAAGCCGCTCCAGCGCCGCACACTCCTCTGCCGCCCCTTCACTGCGGCTCTGCTCGATCAGGGCCTGAATCAGCTGCGCGAACAGGTGACTGCGGCGCAGCCCGTGGCGGTCCAGATGGGCGTTCACCTTTACTACGTCCGCTGCCCCCCACAGCTGCAGCAGCCGGTGCACGTGGTCGATGAGCGGGATCGCCCGGCCGCGGACCGGCTCGTCGCCGAGTCCACGCGGAGTGCGCGCCTTCCACGGCTTCAACTTGAGCTTGCCGCCGCTGCTGCCCCCGGCGTCCTCGGTCTCAGCGTCTTCGTCAGCATCTCCTTCGAGCTCGATGTCCGCCGCCGAGCCCGCCTTGCCACGCGCGAGCAGACCATACTGATCCACCAGCTCGCGCTCGGACAGCCCGCACGAGATCGCATAGAGGATGCACGGACCGGCCGGCGCCTCCTTCAACCCGAAGTCGCTGCGGTGCAGCAGGTAGTAGGTCGTAACGTCATCGAGGGGATGGTCGCCGACCTCCGGCTCGGCCTCTCCGTGCGTTAGCACACGCCCGACCACGAAGTCCACGACGATGCGCCGGACATGGCGGAGAAACTCGCTGACATCCATCACCGCATTACCCGCCTCCGAAGTCTTCTTAACCACCGGGTAACGGCTGTAGGACTCCAGCGCCGGCCCGGTCGCGGCCCACACGAAGTCCGGCCCGCGGATGCCGGCGTCCCAGAAGGCCCGCAGCCGCTCAGCACTGCAGTATCCCAACCGGGACGAACTTTCGGGTCGCGCTTGCGGCACACGAGCCATACGGACGACGAAAGCGCGGCAGAAGATAAGGCGCGAGTTCTGTTTCTTATCTCTGTCTGGATGGGCCAACTTCCGTCTACCACGAAGCCGGCCCTGATGATGGCGGCGACCAAGGTTTCCCAAGCATCGGGATGCTTGTGTGCGAAGACGACCACCAAGCGCCCGTCGGGGCTCAGCGCGCCGTGACAGGCACCGAAGGCCCGTGCCATTCCAGCCTCGTAGTTTCGCTTCGATGCTTCCTTGTCGCCACCGAATCGTGAGGAATCGTCGATAAGCTCGCCGTCGTTCGCATCGTGGTTCCATTTGGGAGATAGGGGCTCGACGAAGGCTTGGTCGAGCTCTGGCGAGAGACCGTGTAACGTACGCCGCAGCCACACGTAAAAGAAATCCATTAGGTCAGAGTACGGAATAGCGTCGTAGTACGGCGGGTCAGTCAAAAGGACGTCGTAGCCGACTTCTTTCCCTGTGACGGCTGAATTCTTGATCACTCTTGGTATGGGTGCGGTAGTTGCGAACTTTGCCGTGTGTTCAAGGTAATCTGCGGCCCATTCTATGGCGCCTGGATATCCGCCAGAAGCGTCGACGACTGGAACGGACTCGGCAAAATCCCATGAGATTGACAGAGCGAACCGGGCGAAAGTATTGCGTATCGTGATTCGATCGATGGTCCAAGTGCATAGGCTACTACCCCGGTCCGCAACTTTACTGATTGCGGTCGCAAGCAATCCAAATAGCGCTTCTTGAATGCTATCGCGGTACTGAAGGAACTCCGGCTGGCATTTGAGATTCCGAGTGTGCTTTACCAGCACTGCAAGAGAAATCGACTGTCTTGGCGTAAACAGTTTGATCCATTGATCAAGGCCATAGAGGGGCGTCGTGAAAGGCGATCCGCCCGCTTGACGGCTTCCTCCTAGGGGAATTGACTCCGTGGGCGCGCTGAACGGGATTCCGTCGAAGTATGCTGTCAGTTCGGTTTTTGCTCTTGCGGTGACATCAAGATCCAGGTTAGTCGGCAGTCGATACTCTTTCCCATCGGGACCGTCTACTACCACTCCGGTCATCACTTCGCCAAATCGCCCAGCCAAGCTTTCAAGACGCAGATCTTCAGACGTCATAATCGTGGGGCAGCATGGGCAGATCGCCCCAGCCCGGCTCATCGTGCCGTCTCCGATCCGCGTGTCGTGCTCGCGCCGCTGTGCGGCGTTGCCCCGATGCTGGGGGACGTTGGCATTAATGCCGAACACCACGCCGGTGCCGTCGTCGTTTGGCCGCATCCTCAGCAGCACCCGCTTGTTGTCCTTCTTCGCCAGCCAGCGGGTCTTGAGCAGCGGCACGGTCGCCCGACAGGCCTTACAACGCACCGTGCGCGCCCAGAGATAGGCGACGGTGGGCTTGGCCACCCAGCGCGGGTTCGTCGGG
>JARRNE010000649.1:0-3424 GCA_037385305.1 Chromatiaceae bacterium
CGCCGACAACCGCCGCGGGCGCATCATGCGCCTCCTCTGGCGCTTCCAGCGCACCGTGGAGCTTCCGCCCCTCACCCGCGCCGAGACCCGGGAGCTGGTCGAGCGCTGGGTCGGCGAGCGCCCCGTCACCTTCGACGGACCGAAGGTGCGCGAGCGCTTCATCCTCGCCGGCTGCCGCGACGCCGCTGGCGTCCCCGCCGCCATCGCCGGCATGCTCGAGGCCGCCACCCACGAGCGCCTGCGCGGCTACCAGCACGAGGCCGCGGCCGTCTACTGGGACATGACCCCGCTGCTCTCCATCGCCGTCATCGCCTTCATGGCCATGCGCTACGTGAGCCGCGGCATCGGCGAGACCGAGCTTCTGGTGCTTTCCGGGGTGGGATCGGCGCTGTTCTGGGGGCTGATTGCGCTGGCCCGGAGGCTGGGGCGGTGAAGGATAAATCTGACCCTGCGGCTGCGGCGGGCTTGCCCGGTGAGGTCCGCAGTCGGCCAAGACCTGCCGCCTGACCGGCCGACCTCAGCGGCAGCTCAACGCGAAAAGCGGACGGTCGCAGCAGGCCGAGTAAGCGGCTCTTCGCGACCCAATCCGGCCAAAAGAGCTTTCAGGCCGAGTGTCCGGTGTATCTTCACAACCGGCCGGTCAAAGATCTCGAGAGCGCGACTCCTCCATACTGGAAGCGGTCCCCAAAACGTTTGCGGGACCGACTGCGCTCGCGCCCTTAGCAGACAGCGGTCACCCAGCTTTCGCCCTAGCCCTCGGGCGCCAATAACGCTGATCCTTAGTCGATCTGGATGGCCGACCGACCGAGCTTAGCTGCATCACCTGTGTACCGGTCCTTTCGGATTGGTCACAATCGGCTGCTAGGGGCTCGACCAATTCGGCGACTTCCCCGTACTGGTAAACATCGATCGAGGAAACGGCGAGAGTGAGGACAACAGTCTTCGTCAGCTATCGACGGTGTGACAAGGACGCGGCGGTGCTTCAGCACCTTGATGCGTTTCTCGTTCCGTTGGAGAAGGAGGGCCTGATCTGCGGCTGGACCGACCGTCATATCGAGGGCGGTCAGCGATGGCGCGACGAAATCGACGCCGCACTGGACGCGGCCCGCATCGCTGTGCTGCTGATCTCCCAGGACTTCTATACGTCTGAGTTCATCCGCGACGTCGAGCTGCCACGTCTGCTTTCCCGCGAGGCGAGCGGCCTCGTAACGATCCTACCCGTCTTTGTATCGCCGGCAGATGCGGAGCACGCCGTCGCATTCACGGACGAGCATGGTGTGTCGCGCCAGCGCCGGCTGTCCGATATCCAGGGAGGGGTGGCGCACCCTAGCCGCACCCTGGCCGAGATGGGGAAGGCCAAGCAGGCTCGCGAGTTTCTCGAGCTGGTCAAGCGGATACGCGCACTCGTTGCAGATGTGCAAGCTCGGTCGCCGACGGCTACAACGGATGTCGCGCAGATCGCCGCAGCGCAACGACACGCCTTGGCGCCGCCTCCCCCTTCCTCGGACCACTACTCCCTGACGGTCGAGATCCAGTCGGCGAAGAAACGTCTCAGCATTCACTACTGGCTTCACAACCATCAGCTTCCGGCATTGGAGCGGTCGCGTCCACAGGCCGAGGGATTGCTCAACGCGGCCCGAGCCGGTCAAGGCGAAGCACTGTTCGAGCTGCTCTTCGGCGACGAGTCCCGCTGGGAGCCCATCTTCCGCGCCCTGTTCGGCTACCCCGATCAAGGCCCACGCCCCAATCCGACCCGCGGTGGCGTCCGGCTTCGAATCTGCGTCCCGGATGCCGAACTCCTCGCGCTGCCGTGGCTGCGGCTTAGCTGGAACGGCCGTCTCCTGATCCAGGACCGTTGGGAGATCGCGACGGTCGGCGATGTCTCGCCTGCCCGTGATTGTAAGACTGCCCCCGCTGGGGAATTCCTCGTCGTCGTGCCGGACGCTGCAAGCGCGCGCCAAGCCAGTGATAACCCCGGCGCCCCGATGGCGAGGCTCATCGAGGAGCTGTGGCCTCGTCCTCCGGGCGCACCGGCCGCCGCACGCATGGTCACCCAGGCCGCACAGCTGGACGCCGCCCTCCAGGGTATGCGGCCCCATGGTCTTTAACACACCCTCCCTGCTGCTCGACGGCCCCCATGGTTCCACCACGTATCCGCTCGCGCGACTGGCAGACCACTTGCGTGCGATGGACCCGCCGCCAAGCATCCTCATCCTCGACCTTGTCGAGCTGACGTCGCCCGAGATCCCTGCGCGCCTCGCCCTGAAGCTCGGCGAGCGGATTGCACTGGTGCTCTGGCGCGCCCGTCCGAGCGGCGCGGAGCAGGATCAGATCCTGCTTGCCGCGCTGAGGCGCTGGCTGGGAGGCGGAGAGGACCCGGTCGCTGCACTGCATGCCGTCCTGCGCGGGCCAGACCCAGGGGCCCGCACGACCGCTGACAGCGTCCTCGGCATCCACGCCAACTACCGCTCATGGCAGACGGCCACCGCAACGCGCTCGCCGGCCGCCGCGCCGCCGCGCCTGGCCTTGGATCGCGACATGCAGAAGGCCCTGGTCACCCGTCACCTGGGCGAGCTAGTGCGCAGCCCCAGGGTGCGCGTCATGGCGATGGTTGCCTATGGCTCCCGCGAGAACCGGCTATGCGACCTGACCGAGCAGCTCGAGTACGAGCTGGACCTCACCGCTGCCGATTGGGCCGCGATCGAATGGCACCGCGTCGGTCTGCCAGAAGACCGCAGCGACTTGCGCGGTTGTCTCGGCGCGCACATCGCGGAGGTCTTGGGCGCCGTATCCGAGGAGCCACTCGCCCAGCTGCTTAGGCGCAACGGTCCCCGCGGTTTGCGACCCGGCCTCAAGGGCGTCGTCTGGCTCGACTGGGGGGCGCTCGACGATTCCGAGCCCGCACGGGCCTGGCCTGATTACGGCGAGCTCAGCGATTGGCTGGCCTTCTGCAGCGAAGCGCTGCCCACTCAGTGCCCGAGCGAGCTGCGTGTCGTCTGCTCCATCGCCATCGAGCTGCCGGAGGAGAAGTACGACGGCCTCGCCGGCTGGCTCGATGCGCTGCGTGAGGAGTCCTGGTACCTGCGCGACGGCTTCCGGTTTCTCGGTCTCAATCCCCTCGGCCGTGTCGACCCCGATCACCTGCGCGACTACCTGGCCGCCATCGAGACCGGGCTGGACGAGCTGAGCCGGACAGACCTGGTCCGCCTCATCCGCCAGAAGACGGCTGGCGCTTTCGATGCCACCGTGCGCCTGCTGGACGAGGGGCGAAGCGGCAGCTGGATCGCCCTCTTGCAGCGCCTCAAAGCCACCGACACCAAAGCCGATGCCAAGCGCAGGAGCCAAACGCTGTGATCAATCCCCAGCAACTGCCCGCACCGCCCTTCGAGCTGCTCGACATTGCCGACCCCGATGAGCGCCGTGC